>NZ_JAALDW010000464.1:1545-11614 GCF_014145055.1 Dietzia sp. DQ11-38-2 | reverse complement strand
CGGCGGCCGACCCTCCCGAGGAGCCGCCGGGCGTCCTGGTGGTGTCCCACGGGTTGCGGGCGGGCCCGAAGAGGTCCGGTTCGGTGATTCCCTTCGCCCCGAACTCGGGGGTGTTGGTCTTGCCGAAGATGACGAGTCCCGCGTCGAGCCAGCGCTGGACCACTGTCGAGTGCTCGGCCGCCGGAATGTGGGACAGGGGCCGCGATCCGCCGCTGGTCGGCACCCCCCGGTAGTCCTGGCCCAGATCCTTGATGAGGAAGGGAACTCCGGCGAAGGGTCCGTCGAGCGACTCCGTCGCCCGGTCGCGGGCCCGGGCGTCCATCCGGTTGATGATGGCGTTGAGGTGCGGGTTGACGGTGTCCGCCTGCTGCACCGCGACCTCGAGCAACTCGCCCGCCGTCACCTCCCCGGACCGGACCAGGGCGGCCAGGCCGAGGGCGTCGTGGCGACGGTACTCATCGATACGCATGGGGTGAGAGTCTACTCAGGGCCGGCCAGGGGGCCGGGCCAACGGCAGATCACGCACACTCGAGAGATGACCCACTCGGTGTTCCCCCGAACGGCCAGGGCTCTGGCGTGCCTCGCCCTCGCTACGACGACTGCCGCCTGCGCGTCGAGGACCGTCGATCGCGACCCGTCCGCCTCGATCCCGGCGGACGCGTCGCAGAATCTCACCAGCCACTCGACGGTGCTGGACGAGCGGACCCGGACGTGGACGGTCTACCGTCCGCCGGCCGCGGTGGGTGATCCCTCGGCCCCCGCCCTCCTGGTCATCCACGGGACCGGGGACACCGCTTCGGGGATCCGCAACGGGATCGGACCCGATCTCGAGCAACTGGCCGACGAGGAGGGGTTCGCGGTGGTCTACGTCGACGGTCACCAGAACAACTGGAACGAGTGCCGCGTCGAGGGAGACTGGCCCGCCAAGGACGAGGACCTCGACGATCTGGGTCTCATGCGACAGGCTGCCGAGTCGGTGGGGTCGACCGGTCCTGTCTACGCGGTGGGATTCTCCTCCGGTGGTCACATGGCCATGCGCCTGGCCCTCGAGGCGCCGGACCTGGTCGACGGGGTCGCGGCCGTGGCCGCCAATCCCCCGACCGCGGACAACCTCGGTTGCGAGGTGCAGGGTGACCCGGTCCCCATCATGTTCGTGCAGGGGCGACAGGATCCCATCAACCCGATCGATGGTGGTGAGGTCCGCGTGGGATCGGGACTCACCGCGGCTTCCCGGGGCGAGGTCATGTCCGCCGTGGAGGGTGCGGAGTGGTTCGCCCGGTACAACGGGATCCTCGCCGGCGGCGCCACCCCGATGGTCACCCGGGAGGGGGACGCGGAGACGATCACGTGGGAGGGGCCCGCTCCGGTGCGCCTGGTGATGGTGGATCGCGTCGGCCACTCCTTCCCCACGCTGTCCGGCAGGTGGGGGCGAGATGGCGGGGCCCGCTACGACGCTCCCGGCGAGATCTGGAGGTTCTTCTCCCCCGCACCGGCGTGAGTGGACCCGGCTCCCCAGGACGACTCCTGTGGGCTTCGCGGGCGACCTGGTCGGCGAAATCGGTGATCAGGTGCGTCGGTTCCGCCAGGCGCGCCACGCTCCGGTCGACCAGAGCGCCCACGCCACCAACAGGGGTTGGAAGAACAGTCGGACCAGACGGGCACGGTCGGAGTCCAGTCCGAAGGCGTCCGTGCCGGTGACGTACTGCGAGATGTTCCCGGGGAAGATCGCCACGAAGAAGCCGGCGGTGATCCACCCCACGGCGGGCCGGACACGCATAGGAGCCAGGATGAGCGCCGCGCCCAGCCCGATCTCCACGACTCCCGAGGCCAGCACCACGACGTCCGGGTCCAGGGGAACCCATCCGGGCACCTGAGCTTGGAACTCCTCACGGAGGGTGGTCAGGTGCCCCACCCCGGCGCCCGCCAGCCCTGCGCCGAGGGTCCAGCGACCCACGTGGCGGGCCCCCTCCGCTGCCCGACCCCTACGCCGGGTCGTCGTGATGCCGGCGGGTCCGGCCTGGCGGTTTCCCGGAGTTCGGTTCATGGCAGAAGTATTGCGCACAACTCAATTGTGCGCAATCGACTTGTGCGGGACACTGGAGTCATGGACGCCGATCTCCGTCTCGACCAGCAGGTCTGTTTTGCCCTCTATGCCGCTTCCAGGGCGTCGACCGCGGCGTATCGGGAGGCCTTGGCCGCGGTGGGACTCACCTATCCCCAGTATCTGGTGCTGCTGGCCCTGTGGGAGGAGGACGGTCTGACGCTCCGACAGCTGGGCGAGCGGATGTACCTCGACTCCGGCACCCTCTCCCCTCTGCTCTCGCGGATGGAAGCCGCTGGACTGGTCTCCCGCAGCAGGGCGGGCAGGGACGCCCGCAGCGTCACCGTCTCACTCACCGGTCCGGGCAGCGCACTGCGCGAGGAGGCCGGACGCATCCAGTGCGCGTTGGTGGAGAAGCTCGACATGCCTCCGGGAGACCTGGTCGAGCTGCGCCGACTGGCGCGGGGTGTCGTCGCTGCCCTGGGTCGTGCGGACGCCCGATGATCGACGCCTGATGATGGCCGCCCCGGACGCGACCAGGCACGCTACACGGCGTCCGGCCGCGGTACGTTCTGTAGCCTGAGCTGGCCCCTGGCCAGGATCTTCCCGCCCTCGGTCTGGCTGATCACCACATCCCACAACTGCTGGCTGCGCCCCTGGAACAGGGCCTCCGCGCGCACCTCGACCCGTCCACCGGTCGATGCCCGCAGGAAGTCGGTGCCATTGTGGACGCCCACGGCGATCTGGCCGAGGTCGGCCACGGCGGCTCCGGCGCCGGCGCCGCCCGCGGATTCCACGATGCTGGCGTACACACCACCGTGGACGGTCCCCCACGCGGTGAGATGATCGCCGCCCAGGTCCGCGTGTCCCGACAGGCTCGTCGCGGTCACCTCGTCGACGACGAGTCCGGAGGCCCGGACGAAGGTGCTCGCGGCTTCGGAAGAGGCGTCGGGGAACCCGTCGGTTGCAGTCATGAGTTCTTTCTACCCGCACCTGAACCGTGCTCCCCCGCCGTCGCCACGGGTTGGCGCAGGATCGTCCGCAGTCGGGCCGGATCGGTCCTGCGCGCGTCGGAGAGATAGATCTCGTGGTGGTGCCCTGTGGGGATCAGGCCGCGGCCGGGGATGATCTCCTCGTGCATCCGGGCGATGACCGGCCCCTCCGCGTCGTACGGTCCGACGTGCAGGGTCTGGACGGCCGGGCCCTCGGCGAACTCTTCGAGTCGGACCCGGTCCACGGCGACCGCCGGCTTCCTCGCCGTCACCTTGTCCACGGCGGAGGCCACCATGTCCGCCGTGACCCAGTCGGGCTGCCAGATCATCATGGTCCATTCCCACGCGTCCTTGTTCCGCGCTGTGAACACCTCGAGATCGCGGGCGTACCAGAGTCCCTCGAGTGGGCCGACGGTGTGGACGCGCCCCAGATCGTCCTTCGCCATCGCCCGCACGGCGTAGGAACACGTGTACAGCGCCTCGAGCGTGGTGGCGTAGTCAGCGCAGGTGTTGGGGTCGCCGCGACCGTCGGCCATGAGGAACCTCATCGACGGCACCTGGACCAGGTCGAACCTTCCCACTCTCCCGTTGTAGAGGTCCTTGCGCTCCCGCTTGATGTCGAAGGATCCCACGTCTCACCCTTCCCGCAACTCCTCGATGTGCCGACGGTAGACCGCGGTGAGGTCGTCGATGTACGCGCGATCCCAGCGGGGTGTGATGTGCTTGCTGCAGTTGGCGTCGGCGGCGACCAGGTCCACGATGATCGCCCGCTCGACATGCCCGGTGTAGGTCCTCTCCCCCATCGTCCGCAGGCGATCCACCAGCTCGGGGTCCCGGTCCGGCTCGACGATCCGGGCGTGCCCGAACACCTTGAGCCGGGACCGCGTGGGGTAGTCGACGAAGAGGAGGCAGACGCGGCCGTCGTGGTCCACGTTGCCCACCGTGACGTACTGACGGTTGCCGTGGAACTCCACCCACGCCAGCGACGTGGGCGTCAGGACGTGGACGAACCCTGCGGGACCGCCGCGGTGCTGGGCATAGGGCCATCCGGATTCGGTGACACTGGACAGGACGAAGTGGTCTGCCCGCCGGATCAGCGCGGAATCGGTGCCGTCGAGGCTGAACTCGCCGGCCCCCTGCGGCCGGGTGAGACCTACCGACGCCTGCCGGGCGCGCGCGGCGGAGCCGAACGCGATCTCCGGGTAGCGGTTGGCGGGCACGGCTCCGACCCTACTCCGCCCGCACGGAACGTCAACGCTAGTTGACGTTCGGCGGTCGTCAATGTAGGTTGACGACTGAGGTGAGGAATGTGGAGACGACCTTCGATGACGACGACAACGCGCCCAACCCGGTCGAGCGTCTGGCTGCGATCGCGGAGGCGAAGACCGCACTCGCTCGCGAGGAGTCCGCGGCCGTCCGGCACGCCCGACTGCACGGCTTGAGCTGGGCGGAGATCGGGGTCGTCCTGGGAGTGAGCAAGCAGGCGCTGCACAAGAGGTTCGGTCGAGCGGGCTGAGCGACGGCGGACCTCAGCTGGTGGCGGGTCCGGTGGTCTGCCCCACGTACTGCGCGAGGTGGTCACCGGTGAGCGTGGATCGGGCCGCCACGAGCTCGGCGGGCGTGCCCTCGAACACGACGCGGCCACCACCGTGGCCGGCCCCGGGACCGAGGTCGATGATCCAGTCGGCGTGGGCCATCACGGCCTGATGGTGCTCGATGACGACGACGGACCTGCCCGCGTCGACCAACCGGTCGAGCATTCCCAGCAGATTCCGGACGTCGGCCAGATGCAGGCCGGTGGTCGGTTCGTCGAGCACGTAGACCTCCGCCTTGTCCGCCATCTGTGCGGCCAGCTTGAGCCGTTGCCGCTCCCCTCCGGACAGTGTGGTCAACGGCTGTCCGAGTCGCACGTAGCCCAACCCCACATCGCGGAGCCGGAGCAGGATCGTGTGCGCGGCCGGGATCCGGGATGGTCCCTCGCGGAAGAACTCCTCGGCCGTGGCCACCGACATCTCGAGAACCTCACCGATGTTGCGCTCCCCCAGCCGGTACTCCAGTACCTCGGCCTGGAAACGCCGCCCCTCGCAGTCATCACACGTCGTGGCGACCCCCGCCATCAGCGCGAGGTCGCTGTAGATCACCCCCGCCCCTTTGCAGGTGGGGCACGCGCCCTCGGAGTTGGGGCTGAACAGCGCGGGTTTGACCCCGTTGGCCTTGGCGAAGGCTTTCCGGATGGGGTCGAGCAGCCCGGTGTAGGTGGCGGGGTTGCTGCGGCGGGAACCGCGGATCGCGGTCTGGTCTATCGCGACCACACCGGGCCGCGGGGACACCGACCCGTGGATGAGTGAGCTCTTCCCGGAGCCCGCCACACCGGTCACCACGCACAACACGCCCAGCGGGATGTCGACGTCCACGTTGCGGACATTGTGGGCGGTCGCGCCCCGCACCTCGAGGCGGCCGGTCGCCGTGCGCACCTCGGCCTTGAGCGACGCTCGGTCGTCGAGGTGCCGGCCGGTGACGGTGCCGCTCTCCCGGAGCCCGGCGACCGACCCCTGGTAACAGATCTCGCCCCCCGCGGACCCCGCGCCGGGCCCCAGGTCCACCACGTGATCGGCGATGGCGATGATCTCCGGCTTGTGCTCCACCACGAGCACGGTGTTCCCCTTGTCGCGCAGCCTCAGCAGCAGGTCGTTCATCCGCTGGATGTCGTGCGGATGCAACCCGATCGAGGGCTCGTCGAAGACGTAGGTCACGTCCGTCAGTGCCGATCCCAGGTGTCGGATCATCTTGACCCGCTGCGACTCGCCGCCGGAGAGGGTGCCGGCCGGACGGTCCAGCGAGAGGTAGCCCAGTCCGATCTCCACGAAGGAGTCCAGGGTGTGCTGTAGAGCCGCGAGCAGTGGGGCGACAGAAGGCTCGGAGAGTCCGCGGAGCCACTCGGCGAGATCGGTGATCTGCATCGCCGAGGCGTCGGCGATGTTCAGCTCCCCGATCCGGGAGGACCGTGCACCCTCGTTGAGGCGGGTACCCCCGCAGTCGGGACAGGTGGTGAACACCACCGCCCGCTCGACGAACGCCCGGATGTGCGGCTGCATCGCCTCGACATCCTTGGCCAGCATCGACTTCTGGATCTTCGGGATCAGACCCTCGAAGGTCACGTTGATCCCGTCGGCCTTGATCTTGACCGGCTCCCTCCGGAGCAGATCGTGCATCTCCTGCTCGGTGAAGTCCCGGACAGGCTTGTCCATGTCGAAGAACCCGGACCCCGCGTAGATGCGCCCGTACCACCCGTCCATCGAGTACCCGGGCACCGTGATGGCGCCCTCGGCGAGCGACCTGGACCTGTCGACGAGGGCGTCGACGTCGAAATCGGACACCGACCCCCGCCCCTCGCACGTCACGCACATCCCACCGGTGATGGAGAACTCCGCCTTCTGCCGGCTGCCGTCCGCCTTCTTCAGCGTGCCCACGCCGCTGGCGGAGGCGACGTTGAACGAGTACGCCTTGGGCCCGCCGATGTGCGGCTGCGCGAGCCGGCTGAACAGGATGCGCAACAGGGCGCCGGTGTCGGTCGCCGTACCGACCGTCGACCGGGGGTCGGAACCCATGCGCTCCTGATCCACCACGATGGCCGTGGTGAGACCGTCGAGAAGATCCACCTCGGGGCGAGCGAGGGTGGGCATGAAGCCCTGCAGGAACGCACTGTAGGTCTCGTTGATCATCCGCTGGGACTCGGCGGCGATCGTGGCGAAGACCAGGGAGCTCTTACCTGAACCGGACACGCCGGTGAACGCGGTGAGCCGACGTTTGGGCAGGTCGACGTCGACCGACTTCAGTGTGTTCTCCCGCGCCCCCCGGACACGGATGACGTCGTGTGAATCGGCGATGTGGTCACTCACGGGGGCTTCTCCTCGCTGCGGGTGTGTGCCGTCAACCGTAGGACGCCGGGCACCCGGCCGGGGGCGGGATGCCTAGCCGCGCTCCTGGTGTTCCATTGCGGTCGCGTGCAGCCGCGCAAACCGCTCGAACTCGTCCTCGTCCCATCCGGGCCGCCCCGTGGCGGCGGCCCACCCGTCCAAGATCTGGCGATCGTAGAGGTGACCGTATCCCTGGGATCCACCGATGGCGTTGCCCAAGTCCGCGGTGACCTGGAAGAAGGTGACGACGGGAAGGTAGCGCATCCCCGGGTGTCGGCCTCTGCCCGGCGGCTCGGCAAGCCAGTCCGGCCGCGCGAACAACAGATCAGTTGTCCACCACACCACGGGGTCGGTGGCGTGCTGGACATAGAGTACGCGCGGTGGGATCCACGAGGTGTCGTCACCACGGAACTCGGCCGGATCCTCCGAGAAGCGGACCAGTAGACCGTCGGCGTAGACCGGTTCGGCCGCCCGCGTTCCCGGATCCCGCCGCTCGACCAGAGAACTCCAGATCCGATTGGAATGCGGTGGTCCCAGCCACAGGACTCCGTCCACGGTGGCGCGGATATCCCGGAGTCCGGAGAAGGCGGCCTCGCCGGCCTGGGTGCCCAGGCTCTCGCCGTAGACGTAGAGTGCCGGCCGCTGACGGTCGGACGGCAGGGAGTCACGCCAGGTGACCACGGCATCGATGAGTGCCTTCCCGGCGGTCTCCGCCTTCTCGCGATCGGCGAGGAACGAGATCCAGCTCGGAAGGTAGGAATACTGGGTGCCGACCAGGGCCACGTCCCCACCGGAGAGAAGTTCGATGGCCTGCGCGGCGTGCGGATTGATCCATCCGGTCCCTGTAGTGGGGGCGATCACCACCGATCCCCGCTCCCAGGCACGGGTCCTGTCCAGCTCGGCCACCACGAGTCGCGCGCGCTCGTCGTCGGTAGGTGCGGACTCCAGCCCGGCATAGGCCCGGATGGGCTCGCGTGCATCCTCCCGTAACAGGTCGCTCAGATGCGCGCGTCCGAGACCGCCACTGACGAAGCGGCGCCCCTGCCTGCCCAGGTCCTCGAAGTCGACATGGGACCCCGGCCCCCCGGATCGCTCGCTGGCCGTCGGGCGCTGCGCGCCGGGGAGGTCCTGGTCGTTCTGCACGCTGAAGACCCGGTTGGCGGTCTGGAAGAACGCGCGCGGGATCACTCCTTGCGCCACGCCCACCATGAGGGCGGCCACCACCACGATCCCGGTGATCCGGGCCGAGTTCTCCCCCACGGCGAATCTGCGACGGACGAGCAGTACGAATCCCCGATAGGCCGCCTGGATCACCCGGCATGCGATCAAGAGCACCACGAAGACGGCAAGAGCAACCCAGGGGGCGCGCATGTAATCGCTCCACGGAGGTCTGGGCGACGCGACCAGATCCGATACCTGGTCCTGCCACCGGACAGCTGTGGCCGTGGCCGTGATGAGGTAGACGATCAAGACGTAAGGCGCGGACAACCGCGCGAACGCCACGACCCGGTCGCCGAGGTCCAGCAGCGCAGGACCGAGAGTCACGCGGGGACTCACCAGTCTCTTCCACACGGTCCGCACCGCGATGCCGGCCCCGTATCCCACCAGCATGGACAAACCGGTGACGAAGCCCTGGTACTGCCAGGTTCGAGGCAGAAGCGACGGCATGAGCGAGGCCCAGGCGGCGAGTGCTCCGACGATGACGCCCGTGACGGACAGGTGCCAGCGGTGCCACAGCACTACCAGCACCTCGCCGGCCCTGTTCACCTCAAACGTTCGGCGCGCCGGGCAGCGGCCACCAGGTCGCCGGACATCCGCGCCAACTCGGCGGCGTCCTCCCCCTCGACGATCGCGGTGTGCAGGTCCTCACACGCACACCTGAGCTGGAACATGCGGTCCATGAGGTCCGTCGACTCGGAGTCCGAGAGCACCACCGTCCCCTCCGGCAGCTCGCGGACCCTCAGTGACTGCCTCTGCTCGTAGGCGCGCTGACGGCAGGAGCGACGACAGTACCGTCGTCGTCGACCCGTGTTCCCCTCGTCGACCGGACGCCCGCACCACGCGCACGAGGCCTCACCCCGCCGGGGCGGGGGGAGCTCGGAGGGGGCGCCGGTGTCCACGGTGGTCAGGGTACCGAGAGGGTCCCCGGCTGGCCTGCTGCCGTGTGCCGTGGGAACATTCGGGGGGTCACCTGGCGTTACATGACCAGGAACACGACAGCGTCGTGTCACAGGATGTCATGTGGCAGTCAGCTGAAAAGACGGACGAACACGGTAGAAGGAGTTCGCATGGCAGATCGAGTCCTCAGGGGCAGCCGCCTCGGTGCGGTGAGCTACGAGACCGACCGGGACACCGATCTCGCGCCCCGGCGGATGGCCAGGTACCAGACGGAGAACGGCGAGGTGTACGAGGTCCCGTTCGCCGACGACGCCGAGATCCCCGGCACCTGGATGTGCAAGAACGGCCAGGAGGGCCAGCTCATCGATGGCCCGTCGGTGGAGGTCAAGAAGGGTAAGCCGCCGCGCACCCACTGGGACATGCTCCTCGAGCGTCGGTCGCTCGACGATCTGGAGGACCTGCTCAAGGAGCGGATGGACATCCTCAAGAAGCGTCGGCGCGCTGGCGCCCGCTAGAAGAGCCCGACCCCGCCGGGACGCCCCCGGCCCCTCGACGGGGCCGGGGGCGTCCTGATTTCGCGGGCGGGGTCAGCGCCGGACGAGCGATCTCAGCTGTCCGCGTCGCTTCTCCCAACCCCATCGCGCTACGTTCACAGCGGCCTCGCGGAAGATGGACTCACTCATCTTGGAGTGCCCGACGGTGCGTTCGGTGAAGGTGATCGGGACCTCGACGACCGTGCCCCCGGCGTTCAACAGACGCCAGGTCATGTCGATCTGGAAGCAGTACCCCTTCGATTCGATCGCGTCCATGTCCAGGCGTGACAGGGACTCGCTGCGGTAGGCCCGGAAGCCCGCCGTGATGTCCTTGATGCCCACCCCCAGCATGATCCGGGAGTAGACGTTGCCGCCTCGGGAGATCACGTGGCGCTGCCAGGGCCAGTTCTCGACGCTGCCGCCGGGCACGTAGCGTGATCCGATCACCAGGTCCGCGCCGGCGTCGAT
>NZ_JAALDW010000464.1:1365-1513 GCF_014145055.1 Dietzia sp. DQ11-38-2 | reverse complement strand
TCAGCCGCTCGGGCGGGTGGCTGCCGTCGGCGTCCATCTCCACGAGCACGGAGTAGCCGCGTTCCAGGCCCCAGCGGAATCCGGCGATGTAGGCGGCGCCGAGCCCCTGCTTGCCCGCGCGGTGCAGGACGGTGATCCGCCCCCGGGG
>NZ_JAALDW010000464.1:0-1348 GCF_014145055.1 Dietzia sp. DQ11-38-2 | reverse complement strand
TCGGCGGCGAGCCGGTCGGCGACCTCCCCGGTGCCGTCGGGGCTGTTGTCGTCCGCGATGAGGACCGCCACGTCGGGGGCTGACGCGAGCAGGCGCTCGACGACGCCCGGGAGGTTGTCGCGCTCGTCGTACGTGGGGATGATCACCAACGTCCGCGAGGACGCAGCTGCGGGTGGAGGCGCCATCGGATCGGTCACTTACGTCTCCTCGCACTCGGTCGCGGGTCGCCGCCGGGTGCGGATCAACGCCCATCCCAGGCCGACGAACCCGATGAGGCAGCTCACCATCTGCGGGATGCCGCCCAGTCGGGTTGCCATGGTACCGGCGGAGTCCGACTCGACCTGCGCCGACAGTGTCGCGGGCTCGAAGATCCCGGTCTTCTGGAGCACCTGACCGTCCGGGCCGATCACCGCGCTGACCCCGCTGGTCGCCGCGACGAGGACGGGGACGTGGTGCTCCACCGCCCGGACCCTCGACATGGCGAGCTGTTGGTAGCTCATCGGGGACCTGCCGAAGGTCGCGTTGTTCGTGGGCACCGTGAGGATCTGGGCTCCGCGGGCGACCGGTTCACGTGCCGCGGCGTCGAAGGCGATCTCGAAGCAAATGGCCACCCCGAAGTCGATCCCGGCCGCGGTCACCATCCCGTCGCCGTCGCCTGGGACGAAGTGCCCGGCGGTCCGGGCGATCGGGAACACGGCTTCGAGCGGCGCGCGCAGGGGCAACCACTCCCCGAACGGTTGGATGTACTTCTTGTCGTGGCGGTCGACCACGGGATCCGCGGCGGGCTCGGGCGATCGACCGTCCCAGACCAGGTAGGAGTTGGTGGCCTCGGGGCCGTCACCCACCCGCAGGACGGTGCCCACGAGGATCGGGGCGTCCAGTCGACGCGACAGGGCGGAGATCTGGGCGCCGGCCTGCCGGTCGGCCAGGGGCGAGATGTCGGAGGCGTTCTCCGGCCACAGCACCACATCCGGCCGGACCGCGGTTCCGGCCTCGACGTCGTCGGCGAGCTCCGCGGTCACCCGGAGGTGGTTCTCGAGTACAGCACGGCGCTGCGCGTTGAAGTCCAACCCGAGGCGCGGGACGTTGCCCTGGATCACGGCGATGTCGGCGGTCTCCCCGGTGCCCCGGGGCGTGGTGTCGAGTGCCGCCGCGGCGGCGAGTCCCGCGGTGACGAGGGGGACCACAAGGAGTCCGGTGGCCGAGCGCAGTGTCCCGCGCGGCGGCCGGTGCCGGCGAGCGAGTAGGAGGACGACGAGTCCGAGCGCGGTGCCCGTGCCCGCGACCGCGAAACCGAGCAGCGGGGTACCACCGAGCGCGGCCAACGGCAGCAACGGGCCGTCGGCCA
>NZ_JAALDW010000463.1:0-2008 GCF_014145055.1 Dietzia sp. DQ11-38-2 | reverse complement strand
CCCCCGACGCCGAGCGCGTCGAGTGCTCCCGCGGTGGCCAGTGCCTCCATCTGCCGGACGGTCAGTCCGGTGCGGCCGGCGAGGTCGGCAGCCGAGGCATACGGCCCGTGGGTGTCGCGCTCGTCGGCGATCGCCGCGGCGAGGTCGGTGCCGATCGCCCGGACGGACTCCAGGCCGAGGCGCACCTCGGTCCCCTCGTTCTCGCAGGTGGCTCCGCCGATCGAGCGGTTGACGCAGGGCCGGTGCACGGTGACGCCGTGCCTGCGGGCGTCGGCCACGAGGGACTGCGGCGAGTAGAACCCCATCGGTTGACTACGCAGCAGCGCCGCGCAGAAGACTGCCGGGTGGTGGCACTTGAACCACGCCGAGTAGTAGACGATCGCCGCGAAGGACTGGGAGTGGCTCTCCGGGAAGCCGTAGTTGGCGAACGCGCACATCTTCTCCCAGATCCGCTCCCCCACCTCGGGCCCGGTGACCGGGGTCCCGGGTGGGCTGGTGCCGATGCCGTGGAGATCACGCATTCCCGCGAAGAACCTCTCCCGCAACCGTGCCATCCGCTCGGGTGAACGTTTGGCCCCCATCGCCCGGCGGAGCTGGTCCGCCTCCGCCGCGGTGAACCCGGCTATCTCGGTGGCGATCTGCATGAGTTGCTCCTGGAACAAGGGGATCCCCAGCGTCCTACCCAGGGCGGCCTCGAGTGCGGGGTGGTCGAACACCACCTTCTCCTTGCCGTTGCGTCTACGGATGTAGGGGTGCACGGAGCCGCCCTGGATGGGGCCGGGGCGGATGAGCGCCACCTCCACCACGAGGTCGTAGAACGTCCGCGGCCGGAGTCTGGGCAGGGTCGCCATCTGCGCCCGCGACTCCACCTGGAACACCCCCACGGAATCGCCGCGGCACAGCATCTCGTAGACCTCGGGATCGGAGAGGTCCAGCCGGGCCAGGTCCACCTCGAGGTCCTTGTGCTCGGCCGCGAGGTCGATGGCGTGGTGGAGCGCCGTGAGCATCCCCAGCCCCAGCATGTCGAACTTGACCAGGCCGACCGCGGCGCAGTCGTCCTTGTCCCACTGCAGGACGGTCCGTCCGGGCATGCGCGCCCATTCGACGGGCACCACATCGGCCACAGGCCGGTCGCAGATCACCATGCCGCCGGAGTGGATGCCGAGATGCCGGGGGAGCCCGACGAGTCTGCGGGCCAGCGCCAGCACGTCGGCGGGCACCGTGTGCTCGGTGGCCTCCCGCTCGTGGTTCTTCAGACCCGACCACCGGTCGACGCTCTTGGACCACGCGTCCTGCTGGCCGACGGAGTACCCGAGCGCCCGGGCCACGTCCCGCACGGCCGACCGCCCCCGGTAGGTGATGACGTTGGCCACCTGCGCGGCGTGATCCCGCCCGTAGCGGGAGTAGACGTACTGGATGGCCTCCTCCCGGCGGCCGGACTCGATGTCCACGTCGATGTCCGGTGGACCGTCCCGCTCCGGGGACAGGAAGCGCTCGAAGAGCAGGTGCGCCCCCACCGGGTCCACGTTGGTGATGCCGAGGGAGTAGCAGACGGCCGAGTTGGCGGCCGATCCCCTGCCCTGACAGAGGATGCCCTCCCTGCGACAGAACTCGACGATGTCGTGGACCACGAGGAAGTAGCCGGGGAACCCCAGCTCGGCGATCACCCCCAGCTCGCGGTGGATCTGCGCGTAGGCCTCCGGAGCCGCGCCGGGGGCCCCGTAGCGCCGGGCGGCCCCCGCGTAGGTGAGCTCGGCGAGCCGGCTGTCCTCCGTGTGCCCCTCGGGAACGTCGAACGGAGGCAGTTCGGGGGCGATGAGCCGGAGGTCGAATGCACACTCGCGACCCAGGTCCGCCGCCCCGGAGACGGCGCCCGGCCAGCGGTCGAACAACTCGGCCATCTCCTCCCCCGAGCGCAGGTACGCCCCTCCGGCCGGGGGCAGGTGCGCGGCATGGGTCTCCAGGGCGTCGCGGGCTCCGAGCGCCGCCATGACAGAGGCCAGACGGG
>NZ_JAALDW010000462.1:0-1176 GCF_014145055.1 Dietzia sp. DQ11-38-2 | reverse complement strand
TCCAGCCGCCACCGCGACCGGGTTCCCCGACAGCGTGCCCGCCTGGTACACCGGCCCGGCGGGGGCGAGCGAGGACATCACGTCGGCGCGGCCCCCGAACGCGGCGGCGGGCAGCCCGCCGGACATGACCTTGCCGAACGTGGTCAGGTCGCCGGCCACGCCGTCGATGCCCCACCAGCCACGTTCCCCGGCCCGGAAGCCGGTCATGACCTCGTCCATCACCAACAGCGCGCCGTTGTCGGAGCACAGGGTGCGCAGCTCCTCGTTGAAACCGGGCAGCGGCGGGACGGTACCCATGTTGCCGGCGGCGGCCTCGGTGATCACGCAGGCGATCTCGCTGCCGTGGGTGGCGAACACCACGCGGACCGCCTCGATGTCGTTGTACGGCAGCACGATCGTGTCGTGAGCGGTCGCTCCGGTCACACCGGGCGAGTCCGGCAGGGCGAACGTCGCGAGACCCGATCCGGCGTCGGCCAGCAGGGCGTCCACATGACCGTGGTAGCAGCCGGAGAACTTGACCACCTTGGACCGGCCGGTGAACCCGCGAGCAAGGCGCACCGCGCTCATGGTGGCCTCTGTGCCGGAGTTGACCAGGCGCACCTCCTCGACAGAGGTCCGACCCACGATCTCGCGCGCCAGCTCGATCTCGCCCTCGGTCGGGGTGCCGAAGCTCAGCCCGCGGGCGGCGGTCGACTGCACGGCGTCGACGATCGCGGGGTGGGCGTGGCCGTGGATCATCGGCCCCCACGAGCTCACCAGGTCGATGTAGGTGTTGCCGTCGACGTCCGTCATGCGCGAACCCCGCGCTTCACGGATGAAGCGCGGGGTGCCGCCCACGGAGTTGAAGGCGCGGACCGGGGAGTTGACCCCGCCGGGGATCAGCTCGCGGGCCTCGGCGAAGAGCTCGGCCGATCGGGTGGTGCCGGACAGGCCGGACGGGGTCGGGAAGGCATCGCTCGCAGACGTCACCCGTCCAGTGTCTCAAAGACCGCTCCCGAGCACCCCCTCGCGGTGTCAGCCCTGCGGCGCGGCGGGCTGGGCGTGCGGCGCGAACACCGCCTTGACGGCGGTCTCGACCTGTCCGGCCACGTCCTGGAGCGCCTTCTCGGCCTGCTCATGCAGGTCCTGCGGGGTGGGCAGCGGGCCCGGCGCCGGGATCACCGGAACCGGCACCGC
>NZ_JAALDW010000461.1:0-2184 GCF_014145055.1 Dietzia sp. DQ11-38-2 | reverse complement strand
TGCGGCCCGACGGTCGGTCCGCCTCCGGGGCGGCGGATCGGCGACCGTCCACCGGGACCGCCCCCGTCCGCGTGGCGTGGGGCAGCATCAGGCCCCCGTCGTAGGGCGCGCCGCTGTGCGGGGACCGCCGTGAACTCATGTCCAAAATGTAGGCGCTCACGGGCGCGGGGTCACGAGAAACCGCGTTCGCGGAGCGAAGTATAGCTAGAACCCGTTCTACTAATTGAGGGTCTGGCCTGATCAGGGTGCCGTCTGGACATGAGAACAAGTTCAGGTCACAATGTGAGGACAGCCACATTTTGACTGACCTCGCGAAGGATTCCGCCATGACCGAAGCTGCTGACCACTCGACCGATCCGCTCGCCGGCACCAATCCGGAGATGAACCAGGCCGCGGTGTTCGAGGCCGTCGTCGACACGATCCCGGACAACCCGTTGCTGACCATGGACGGTGTCGAGTACTCCTATCGCCAGATCGACGAACTCGCCAACCGGATGGGCCACCTGCTGCGTGCTCACGGTGCGGAGCCACGCAGCCACGTCGCCCTCTACATGAAGAACAGCACCGCACACATGGCGGCCATCCTCGGGTGCATGAAGATCCGGGTGGCCGGGATCAACGTCAACTTCAGGTACACCCCGCCGGAGCTGGTCTACCTGTTCAACGACTCCAAGTCGATCGCCGTGCTGGTCGACGCCGAGTTCGCCGAGACCATGGCCGCCGCGATCCCGGACCTCGAGACCGTCCGCACGGTCATCGTGTTCGGCGGTGTCCCGGAGGTCCTGGCCTCGGCGTGCGCCGCCAAGGGCCTCACCGTTGTCGACGGGGACACCGAATGGCCGGCGCAGTCGGCGGAGCGGGACTTCGAGCCCGTCCGTGGCGACGACCACTGGATCGTCTACACCGGTGGCACCACCGGCTTCCCCAAGGGCGTGCAGTGGCACATGTCGGACTATTTCTACGCGTGCCTGTCGGGCGGGAACCCTTACGGCGACAAGCGGCACAGCCCCGCCGAGGTGGCCGAGAACATCTCGCCCGACGGGGGGTTGAAGGTGGTCATCTCCGCGCCACTCATGCACGGGGCGGGCCTGTTCACACTGCTGACCTTCGTCAATCTGGGCGGCCACCTCATCATGTTCCGGGAGTTCGACGCCGCGGAGATCGTCCGGGCCACGGCGGAGCACAAGGCCCACATCCTCATGTTCGTGGGTGACGGCATGGCGGTGCCGCTGACGGACGAGCTGGTCAACGCCACCGAGACCATGGACTTCAGCACGCTGTTCATGATGGCCTCCGGCGGCGGCATCTGGTCCAAGTCCAGTCGCGAGCGGGTGCTCGAGGTGCTGCCCAACATCATCATCCGCGACAACTTCGGTGCCTCCGAGGCCGGTAACGACGGCGAGCTGGGGATGAACGAATCCGGTGAGATGACCATCCCGGCCAGCCCGAAGCTCGGCGTGGTCGACGAGGACTTCCGGCCCATCGCGCCGGGCTCGGACGAGGTCGGCTACATCGTCCGCCGCGGTCACCTGCCCGTCGGCTACTGGAACGACCCGGAGAAGACCGCCAAGACCTTCCCCGTGGTCGACGGTCGACGCGTCTCGATACTGGGGGACATGGGCCAGATCCGCGAGGACGGCACGATCGTGTTCCTCGGCCGCGGGTCGGGATGCATCAACACCGGCGGGGAGAAGGTCTTCCCGGAGGAGGTCGAGCAGGCGATCAAGGCCCACCCGGCCGTACACGACGCGCTGGTCGCCGGGACGCCGGATCCGCGCTACGGGCAGAAGGTCGCCGCCGTGGTCTCGTTCCGCGAAGGGCAGTCGGTCGGGCAGGACGAGCTGTCGGAGTTCCTGCGGCAGTCCCTGGCGAACTACAAGGTCCCCAAGGTGATCGTCGACGTGCCCGAGATCCGCCGGTCGCCCGCGGGCAAGGCCGACTACAAGTGGGCCAAGGACCAGCTGCCCGTGAGCTGACGAGAAGCGCTAGTCCGTCGCGAGGATCCGCTCGACCGCGCCCAGCGGGACCCCCATCCAGCTGGGCCGGTTGCGCGACTCGTACACCACCTCGTAGACGGCCTTGTCCAAGGTGTACGCCCGCAGGAGCGCGCCGGTCTCGCGCGGGTCGGACTCGCTGACCTCGGCGTACCCGGCGCAGAACGCGTCGACGTTGCGATCCCGCCAC
>NZ_JAALDW010000460.1:8603-10830 GCF_014145055.1 Dietzia sp. DQ11-38-2 | reverse complement strand
AGATCCCCGTGAATCACCCGGGCTAGCGGTGGCGATATTTCGTGTAGCCGAACCACTTCTGGGAAACCTAAAGCAGGCCCCAGGCCTTTTCGATCCGGGCGATTTCTTTAGCCAACACCAAGGCCCCTGAGTCGTCTATCCACACGTTGACTTCGTAGATCATGCTGGGGTCGACCTTGTCAGCAATGTCCGCGACGTTCGTCCGTACCTGCTCGTCTTCCCAGTTGAGATGTGGATAGAGGGAAAGGAACCATGCTGTTCTGGTGCCGATCGACCGGAACCTGGTAGTGACATGCCGGGCGCCCGCTTCCAGCTTCGCCTCCGCTTCATCGGTTTGGCGGTCTCGCTCCTGCATCGCCTCTGCCAGACCGCTCCTCCACGACGCGACTATGTCCCGTTTATAGGCAAGATCTAATTCGGATCTCTTAGCCTGCCACTGAAACTTAGGTGCCAGGAGACCAGTCAACGCCGGACCGGCTGCTCCGACGGCCGCACCAACTACAACAGCCCAGGCAGGATCCACGTCTGTCTCCGATCTCTCGATAGAGGCAAAACACTAACGAAGTAGCCTGCGGGCGACCGGAGATCTCAGGGTTTGGGGTGGCGAAGTCCTCACGCCAGCGTGAAGGGCTGCGGCGGCCTAATGGCGGCGGCCAGGTCCGCCAGGGTGCGGAGGTCTGCGTCGGTGGCCTCCAGGACCCCGCCGCCCTCCACCACGCGGACGATGATCCGCACGACCACCAGGGCCACCGCCGCATCGGGGTACTCCGACCTCGGGACGGGACCGATCCGGCGGCGGAGGAGACGACTGGCCGGGTGCCCCAGTCGGTAAGCGCGGAAGAGTTCCGCGTCGGTTACCAACGGGCCAAGACGGCCTCCAGGGCTTCGCGGAAGTCACCCATGGTCGGCCACCTCCACCAGGCGTCACTCACCGGGGCCAGCGGTGGCCGGTCGTCCACGACCTCGTGAGCGTGTCCGCGCTGGAGGCCGAGACGGACGTGGAACATCTCGTCGGGGTCGAAGAACTCCCGGGCGATCTTCCTGGGCAAGGAGCCGGAGTCCACCACTGTCGGGCGACCGGCCCGGAGGGCTTCACACGCCCGGGTCACCGGGTTGTGGCCCGCGGCCATCTCCGCGTACAGGTGCAGCTGCCGGACGACGGGAGAACCCAGGTAGTCATCGACCAGATCCACGGTGGTGGTCCTGGTGGGTGCGCTCAACCGTGCCATACCGCGCCGCCTTCCCGTTGGCCACGCCGCCCCACCGGGCACGGGCCGCCTTCAGGTGGGTCCAGGACTTCGTCTCCGGCTTAGCGACAACCTCCGCCCGGTCAATGAGCTGGCGTGCCCACTTCTCCCCCTGGGGCTCCTGGAGGCGGATCTCGGCCGCCAGGAGGGTGGGGCGCCTGGTTTAGAGCATGTGTCCGGCACGGCGACCGGCTCTCAGCCGGTCCCCGTGCCCACATCGTCGTCGGCACCGGGGCTCCCCCTCCGCGTGGTCACTCCCGATCGCGTTTTCCAAGGTGGGATATTCCACAATCCGTCAAATGTGACCACTCGCCGAGTTTCAGATGGGACTCGCCTGCCACCACCCACCTGTCACGGGCGATTGCACCCGACCATCGCTACCAGCAATGGAGTCGCGTCGAATCCCGATACGTGCCGATGGTACGTTCGGAATTCGAGCTGATTCGCAAAGGTCAGCATCGATGACACGGGGTGCCCCTACCGAACGGGGCTGAGATCACACCCGCTGAACCTGAACTCGTTCACACGAGCGGAGGGATGTCACATGCGCTGGTGCATTCGGTGCTGAGTCGCCCCGGAGCCACGGCCGTGGCGCTGGATGGTCTGGGGCACACCTACCCGGGCGCGCGTCGCCCTGTTCTCGCCGACCTGAGCCTGTCCGTCCCGGTGGGCGAACACGTCGCCGTCGTCGGGCGCAGCGGATGCGGCAAATCCACGCTGCTGTCGCTGATCGCCGGCCTCGCCGAACCGACGACCGGGTCCGTCGCCGTCCGCGACGAACGCCAGCCCGCCCGTCGTCTTGAGCACTGCGCCATGATGCCGCAGGGCGACAGCCTGTTGCCGTGGATGACCCTGCTCGACAACGTGGCGATCAGTCTCCGCAATCAACGGGTGCGGCGGCGCGTGGCCCGGGCCGAGGCCCAGCTCCTGCTGGACCGCCTGAGCCTGGGCGCCTGGTCGGGGGCGCGTCCCTCGGCTCT
>NZ_JAALDW010000460.1:6793-8593 GCF_014145055.1 Dietzia sp. DQ11-38-2 | reverse complement strand
CCCCGTGAATCACCCGGGCTAGAGGAGCCGACGAGCGAAGCCGTCGGGCGCGGGGCCACCTTGCCCGGGACCATACTCGCGTCCATCGCCGAATCGCTACCCGGGTGGCACAGCCCTGGACGGGGTTCCCGACCGGATGCAGGCGAGGCAAGGCTGACCTACCGTCGCGAGCAGAGCCGGGTCGATCACCCGGCGGACGCGAACCACGGGAGGACCCATATGTACGTCACCCACGATCCGTCGACCGGGACGACCGACAGCGAGTACGACCAGACCGACGACGTCGACGGGATCCTGTCCACCGTCACCACTGGCTTCGACTCCTGGCGCGCCACCGACGTCGCGGAGCGGGCGAGGATCCTCCTGGCCATCGCGGACGCGTTCGAGGAGCACACCGAGGAGTTGGCCAAGGCCATCACCACCGAGATGGGCAAGCTCCCCGACCAGGCGCAGGGAGAGGTCCAGCTCGCCGCCTCGATCTACCGCTGGTACGGCGAGCACGGCCCCGAGCTGCTGGAGCCCGAGACGTTGGACGTGCCCGGGGCCCGCCTCAACCGCGTGACCCACGAGCCGGTCGGGCCCCTGGTCGGCGTGATGCCGTGGAACTACCCCTACTACCAGGTGGCCCGGTTCGCGGCCCCGAACCTGCTGCTGGGCAACACCATCGTGCTCAAGCACGCGAGCATCTGCGCGCGCTCGTCCGCGGCCATCGAGAAGGTGCAGCGCGCGGCTGGGCTTCCGGAGGACGCGTACGTCAACGTCTACGCCTCCAGCGACACGGTCGCCGAGATGATCGCCGACCCCAGGATCAAGGGCGTCTCGCTCACCGGCAGCGAGGGCGCCGGCGCCGCCGTGGCCAAGGTGGCGGGGGAGAACCTCACCACCAGCGTGCTGGAACTGGGCGGTTCGGACCCGCTCATCGTCCTGGACACCGACGACCTCTACGAGCTGGTCGAGACCGTCGGCAAGGCGCGTCTGTCGAACTGCGGGCAGGCCTGCAACTCACCCAAGCGGATGTTCGTGCCCGAAGACATGAAGGACGAGTTCGTGGGCAAGCTCCGCGACCTGTACGAGGGGACGAAGGTCGGCCCCGCGGCCGACGAGGGGACCGCGCTCGGGCCCCTGTCCTCGGAGGACGCCCGCGACGGGGTGGTCGAACAGGTCGAGCGCGCCGTCGACCAGGGTGCGACCCTCGTGACCGGGGGCCGCGCGATCGACCGCCCGGGCGCGTTCATGGAGCCCACCGTCCTCACCGGCATCACCCCGGAGATGGACGCCTACACCGAAGAGATCTTCGGCCCCGTGGCCATGGTCTACGGCTACGACTCCCTCGACGAAGCCGTGCGGATCGCCAACGACACCCCCTTCGGACTGTCCGGCTCGGTCTGGGGGACCGACACCGACAAGGCCTCCGAGGTGGCCGAGCGGCTCGAGGTGGGTATGGCCTACGTCAACGAGCACGGCACCACCATGGCCGGCCTGCCCTTCGGCGGCGTCAAGCGCTCCGGCTACGGCCGGGAGCTCGGACGCTGGGGCCTCGGCGAGTTCGTCAACGTCCGCCTCCAGCGGGTCCACTGACACCGACGTAGTACTCCGGCGACGCATCGCACCCACTCCGGCCGGGGGCACTCACCGCCCCGGCCGGAGTGCGTCCGCCTACCCTCGGCGGTCGACCCCTCACCAAAGGAGCGCCATGACCGCCGCGACACCGCACCCGCCCCTCACCGTCAGCCCCGAATGGCTGCACCAGCACGTCGACGACGCCGACCTCGTCGTCGTCGACGCCACCGCCCACCTCCG
>NZ_JAALDW010000460.1:0-6783 GCF_014145055.1 Dietzia sp. DQ11-38-2 | reverse complement strand
GACCGACCTGATCAGCCAGAAGGCGTGGAGCGATGGCGCCGGCGTGAGAGATCACCCCGACACCATCGGCAGTAACGGACAGACCAGCCGACCACGACGTACGCTTCACCTACCGAGTGCTTTCTGCTGGAGAACATGGAACCTTAGACAAGTCCCAGTTTCCCCTGTTCAGGAAGCACTTCGGTCTATTTTCGCCCGGCAATCCGCAGATCCCCGTGAATCACCCGGGCTAATGAGGTGGAGTCATGATGCTCAGCTTGGACAAGTCCACCTGGCAGCGGGTGAAGTTCGGCGACGTTGTTACGAACGCCAATGTGAAGTCTGCGGACCCTGAAACTGATGGCATCGACCGCGTCATCGCGATGGAGCACCTCGATCCGGGCGAATTGGCGATCACCCGGTGGGGACCCCTGGACTCGGGAACCACGTTCACCCGACGTGTCTCCGCAGGGCAGACCCTCTTCGGCAAGCGTCGTGCCTACCAGCGAAAAGTCGCCTATGCCGAGTTCGACGCGATCTGCTCCGGCGACATCCTCACCTTCGAGGCGATCGCCGGGAAGCTCCTCCCCGAACTTCTTCCCTTCATCGTGCAGTCGGACCCCTTCTTCGAGAGGGCCGTCGGCACATCGGCTGGGTCGCTTTCACCTCGGACGAACTGGCGAGACTTGGCCAAGTTTGAGTTCGACCTGCCGCCCCTGGACGAGCAGAAGCGCATCTCCGACCTCCTTTGGGCATTGGAGCAATGCACACGAAGTGCTGCCGAATTAGCAGATCTTCTACAAGAGAATCTCTCGACTTGGGTAAATCGGGAGATAGCCTCCTCAGGCTGGAATGAGATACCAGTCGAGAATCTACTCGTTTCAGGTCCGACCAATGGACTTTCGGCACGAGCAAACGACCAGAAGATAGGACTCCCAACCCTATCGATCAGTGCCGTTCGCAGCGGAATTCTAAGTCCAAAGAACGCCGTCAAGTACGTCGACGTCGATCCCAAAAAGGCGGCAAAGTACACGATAAAGGATGGTGACGTATTCGTCGTAAGGGGAAATGGAAATAGGGGCTTGGTTGCCCAAAGCGGTATCGCCGCTGGCAACCTACCCAGTGGGTGCATTTTCCCTGACCTTCTTATCAGGCTGCGGTTTGACAGGGATAAAATTATCCCAGACTTCGCAGTGACGCAATGGAACAGCACACCGGCACATAACAGCCTGGTAAAGAAAGCAAAATCGACTAATGGAACATGGAAGGTGAACGGGAAAGACATCCGATCCCACACCCTTCGAGTTCCAAGTATCGATACACAGGACGAATTCCTGAAAGAAGTCAGCAGGTTCAAGAATTCTTTAACCTCCCTTGAGGGAGAGGCTACAACCCTGGCAGAGGCTAGAACATCCCTACTATCTTCAGTGTTTGGAGCTTTGTGATGCCGGTTTTCAGCGAGGCCAGTACCGTCCGCGATCTAATCCGGGACGTGGTCGCCCAGCTCAGCGCGACGTTCATCCCCGGCGCCGACCTGGACCGGGAGACCAAGGACGTGCTTCTTGCCGAATCTGTGCGGGCCGCATTGGCCCGGTTGAACCCGGACATCGCCGCCGACCCAGATAAGGCCGAACAGGTTCTGTACCAGCTCGAGGTCATCCTCAGAGAGGCCCGGCAGAACCCCCACCCGATTACCCAGAACGAAGAGTTCATGGAGTGGCTGCGTGGGGACAGGTCACTGCCACTGGGCAAGGACGACGAGCACGTCTCGATCAAGTTCTTCGACTTCGACGACCCCTCGGCGAACGAGTGGATCGTGTCCACCGAAGTGACCTTCGCCCGCAAGCAGGTGAGCAAACGGTTCGATGTCGTGCTGTGGTGCAACGGCTTCCCACTCATCGTGGGTGAGGCGAAGAACCCGACGCGCCCGTCAGAGTCCTGGCTCGACGGCGCAGCACAGATTCACGAGGACTACGAGCAAACCGTCGCACCGTTCTTCGTGCCCAACGTGCTGGTGTTCGCCACCGAGGGCAACGAACTGCGGTATGGCTCAGTCGGAATGCCAATCGAGAAGTGGGGCCCCTGGCGCGACGAGACCTCCACTGGTCAACAGCAGACTGGGATCGCGGCGGTCCAGGAAGGGGTGCGCGGTCTGCTCACGCCGGCCTCGGTGCTGGACTTCCTGCGGTTCTTCACCACGTTCGCCACCGACAATAAGCACCGCAAGATCAAGATCATCGCCCGGTTCCAGCAGTTCCAGGGCGCGACCGCGATCGTGGAGCGGGTCCGGGAGGGCACCGTCAAGACCGGCCTGATCTGGCACTTCCAGGGGTCGGGCAAGTCGCTGCTCATGCTGTTCGCCTCGCTCAAGCTCAAGGCGATGCCGGAGGCCAAGAACCCGACGATCTTGATCATCGTCGACCGCACCGACCTCGACGCCCAGATCACCGGCACGTTTAACGCCTCCGATGTGGCCGGGCTGGTGTCCACCGACTCCCGTGCGGAGCTCCAGGAGCTGCTGCGGGCCGGCGCACGCAAGATCATCGTCACGACGATCCAGAAGTTCCAGGAGGTCAAACTCGACGCCGTCCCGCCAGATGTGTGGGACGACCGGCACAACATCATTGCCCTGGTCGACGAGGCACACCGAACACAGGAGGGTCAGCTCGGTGCCCGGCTGCGGACGGCGCTGCCCAACGCCTTCCGGTTTGGCTTGACCGGTACGCCGATCAACAAGAGGGACCGCAACACTTTCGCACTGTTCGGCTACCCGGGCGATGAGGGCGGCTACCTCTCGAAGTACTCGTTCCAGGATTCGATCCGGGACGGTGCGACCCTGCCGCTGCATTTCGAGGTCCGTCCCTCGTCGATGAAGATCGACCAGGAGGCCATCGACGTCGCGTTCGACGAGCTGGCCGACTCAGAGGATCTGTCGGAGAAGGAGCGTGCAGACCTGTCCAAGCGGGCCGCGAGCATCGAGCGGCTCATCAAGGCCCCGAACCGCATCCAGATGATCGCCGAGGACATCGCGGAGCATTTCACTACTAAGGTGGAGCCGGAGGGGTTTAAGGCCCAGGTCGTGGCCTATGACAAGGAAGCGTGCGTGGCCTACAAGACCGCGCTCGACAAGATTCTCGACCCTGATATCTCGACGATCGTGATGTCCAAGAGCCGGGACAGCAAGCTCGAGTGGGCCAAGTGGGAGCCGACTCCGGACGAGCAGAAGGTGATCGTCGACCGGTTCAACGATCCGTCCGACCCACTTAAGATTCTGATCGTCACCGCTAAGCTGCTCACCGGGTTCGACGCGCCGATCCTGTACTGCCAGTACTTGGACAAGACACTTAAGGAGCACACGCTGCTCCAGGCCATCTGTCGCACGAACCGCGTGTATCCGCCGCGGAAGACACACGGTCTCATCGTCGACTATCTCGGTGTCTTCGACGACACGATGAAGTCACTAGACTTCGATGAGAAGAGTGTCCGGCGGGTCATCACCAATCTCGACGAGCTCGAAGGCCAGCTCGAACCGGCCATGCGTGACGCCCTTAGGTTCTTCCCCGGTGTGGACCGCACTATCCACGGATATGAGGGCCTCATCGCGGCGCAGCAGGCCATCGCCGACGATGAGACAAAAGACGAGTTCGCGGGCGCCTACAGCGTCGTGTCGCAACTATTCGAGGCCCTGAGCCCTCGTCCGGTGGTGAACCCCTACCGTGCGGACTTCGTGTGGCTCACCGATGTCTATCGGTCGGTGAAACCGCCAGACAACACTGGCCGGCTGCGGTGGATCGCGCTCGGGCCAAAGACTCTCGAGATCATCAACTCCAACATCCAGGTCGAGATCCCGGCAAAGACCGAGACGATTGTCCTCAACGCCGACACCATCGAGGACTACCTCAGCGGACACAGAAGCGACATCGACGCCGAGGAGATCGCGAAGGCCATCACCGCCCGAATCGCAAAGCATCGGGGCAACCCGAAGTTCGTCGCGCTCGGCAAGCGGCTCAACGCCTTGCGTGAGAAGTACTCCGACCTCCAGCAGGCGAATCTCGACTTCCTGCGTGAGCTCCTCGAGCTGGCCAAGGACACCGTGGCGGCGGAGAACGAGATCGAGGAACTACCTCCCGAGGAACTGGGCAAAGCCGCTCTCACCGAGCTATTCGAGGCGGTCAAGACCGAAGAGACTCCGATCATCGTCGAAAACGTCGTCCACGAGATCGACGAAGTCGTGCGCGCTACGAGGTTCACCGGTTGGCAGGGCACGCACGAAGGAGAGCGGGAGGTCCAGAAGGCGCTTCGGCGGACGCTCTACATCAAGTTCAAGATCCGCGATGCTGACGTCTTCGACAAGGCGTACTCCTACGTCCGCGAGTACTACTGAGACTGCGTCCGCCGATAATGTTGGGTTATGTCATCTCCGCAGTTCAGGCGTGCTCTGCAGTCCGCAACATCGGCGTTTGAGGAGGCAGGTGTTCGAGGCAAGTCACGCACTCCACACGTTGAACCCAACAATCCATCGCACTATAGACGGGTCGGTCTCGGCGATGCACTGTGCTCGTTGTGATTCGAGAATCGGGAACTTCACAGGCGGCCTATTGACTCATGGGGCACCCCGCTCGCCCGCTACTCGCCCCCGAAGATCTCCACCAACTCCCGCTCCTTCACCGGCCCGGCCGACCGCGCCTGACACATCGTGAAGATCGGCTCGGAGTAAGTCTCTCGCAACCGCACTTCGACCGAGCCGCGCGGACCCTCAAGAGTCACCTCCACCCGCCCGTCCGACTCGACGACATCCAACGGCGCGAAGGCGTCGATGCGGTCGTCCCCGAACGCCGCGCGGGCGTGATGCTGCGCGACCTGCACGGCCGCCGGGTAGCTGCTCCTCCCGCGCAGGAAGCGCGGCTCGACTCGGCCCTCGGTGTAGCGGGTGACGATGTCGGCCGGGTCGGCCGCCAGGTCGACGTGGCCGTAGTAGAGCCCGTGCGGGAGCAGGAGCATGGTGGCCGCAAAGCGGTCTCCGCCCAGGTGGGAGCACTCCCACGTCGCCTCTGGGTAGCGCTCGGCGATCAGCGACGTGGCTCGTCGTCCGCGGACAGCGCAACACTGGTCGTGCTTGCCATGCGCGCAGATAGCCACCAGCGGTTCGTCGCTCGGCGTGCCGGCGGAGCCGTCGAGGGGGATCTCGATATACCCGTCGGGGCCGGAGGCCTCTCCCCACTGCAGCGATTCCTGCCCGGGCCGGGCGTCGGCCATAGCCCATCGCCACCGTCGCTGGTCAGGTCGCTTGCCGGGTCGGCGGATCGCCGCAACCCGGATGTCGGCGGCCTGCACACGCTGGGCGATCTGCCGACCCAGCTCGGGCGGCAGCAGACTCGGGGACTCGAGCAACGCCGAATGCCCCCAGGGGCCGCAGAGCTCGAGCATGAGCCACCGCATTCCGCGCGAGCCCGAGCCCTCCATGGGGTCGCCGCGGCGCAGGGCGGCGTCGCTGCACGGTTCCCAGTCGGCTGGGCTGGTCACGCGGTCACCGCCCTCACAACGCCACCAGCACGGCCTCCCGCAGCAGCCGCCGGAGAACCACCAGTCCGTCCGCCTCGTCGAGGCCGGGCAGAGCTCCGGCCGTCACGGGATCCCCGGTCATCGCCGCACGCAGGGCCGGGGCGCAGATCGCGGGGAAGGAGATCGACTTGGTCGGTAGCCTCAGCACGACCGTGTCCGACCCACTCTCGTCGATCGAGCCGTTCAGCCCGTCGCGCCACCGCAGCGGGGTGTCGACGTGGAGCGAGTCGACCGCGTCGAGGGTGGCCAGCGGCCGGATTGCGGCAGGTCGGGTGAGGTCGAGGTACTTCTTCGCCAGCGAGTCACCGGTGAGATCGCTGAGCTGATCCTGCTTCTCGGCGATGAGCCGGGCCAGCACATCGAGCACCTCGCGGGCGTGCGGCTCGGCTCGAGCGGCGTCGGCCGGGGCGAGCCCGAACGGCAGCGACGCGCGCAACTCCTCCTCCGAGGCCAGCGCCTCGATCACGGCCCGTGCCATGTCGTGCCCGGTGAGAGGGGCCACGCCCACGGTGAGGTGGATGGAGGTGTCGCCCTGCGCCTCGGCGGAGTGGACCCAGCCGCGCGGCAGGTAGAGGCAGTCCCCCGGCTCGAGCACGGCGTCGATCACCGGCTCGTCCCTCGAACGCTCGGCGATCGCCTCGCGGTGGTCGGTCCAGGGCTGATCGGGGAGCGGATGACGGTGGACGGGCTCGTGCACGCGCCACCGCTTGGTGCCGGAGACCTGGAGCACAAAGACATCGTGGACGTCGTAGTGCGGATCGAACCCGCGATTCGCGGGCGGGGTGATGTAGGCGTTGGTCTGCACCGGGTGGCCGACATCCGAGGTCATGCCCCGGACGAAGTCGATGATCGGCGGCCAGAACCGGTGCAGTCCCTGCAACACGATCGTCGCCCCGGCGGCGAACTGCGTGAGCACGCCGTCGGGGTCGAGCTGATCGGCGATCTGCGCGCCGAAACCCGCCGACCGGGTGAAACACGCCCGGTCGACGAGCGTGCCCTCGCGAGCCATTCGCACGAAGGGTGTGCGCACCCCGCGTTCGGCGATGATCTCGTCGACCATCGCGGGCGAGAGCAGGTCAGTGAAGTCGCGTGGCAGTTCGGCCGCCCGGGTCAGCAGGGGCCGCTGACCCCAGACCCGGGCTGCGAACTCGTCCGCGCTGCACGCGACGCACCGGGAGAGTGCGCGCAATTACTGCGTGCCGTCGGCGCCGCCGTCTGCACCGTCCGGGTTGGAGCCGCCGT
>NZ_JAALDW010000048.1:0-4129 GCF_014145055.1 Dietzia sp. DQ11-38-2 | reverse complement strand
CGAGCGCGGCGGGGTCGTGGCGTGCCCACAATCCGGTCTGCGCGTCCCGGAAGGTGGGTACCCCGCTCTCCGCGCTCATTCCGGCACCCGTGAGAACGACGAGAGGCCCGTCGCCGGCGAGGGCGAGACGGGCCTTGCTCGTGTCGTTCATGACGGGGTGGGGACGGTCGGGCCCCACGCCGCGGGGGTCACGGGACGTACGCGGAACCCACCAGCGGCAGGGAGACACAGTTGGAGGTCCCTCCACCGGCGAGGGTGGTCGTGACGCCCCCCTGCAGGAGCATCAGCACCTGGCCCGGGCCGGTGTCGGCGACGCCGTTGAGGGTCGCCGGCCCGCCCTCGTTGATCCCGTTGTAGCTGAGCACCGTGGTGCCCCGTCGACCGTTGGTGATGTTGAACCAGTCCACCGTCATGGGCTGGACCTGCTGCGGTGCGACACCCTCGGTGCCGAGGGCGGTGAAGACGAAGCCGAGCTGACCGCCCGGGATACCGGGCAGGGGAAGACCGGCGGGGCCCGGCACAGCGGTGGCGGCCCCGACCGCGGTCTGCTCCCCGTCGATGCAGTTCTGCATGATCGTCGGATAGGCGAACTGGGCGATCACCGGACCGTTCGTGGGGATCGGGGTGCCCGGCTCGCCGGACCCGCGGAAGAATCCGACCAACCGGGCGATGGTGCCCCGGGTCTCCTCCGGGATCCACTGCTGCTCGGAGAGGTTCTCGATGGCCTGCAGGACCGGCTCGGTCGGCCGCCCCAGCTCGTCCAGTGACTGGGCGCTCGCGGAGGCCGGGACGGCGAGCGACACCGCCATGGCGGCGGCGGCACCGAGACCGAGGGTCCTGAACGAGTTCCTGAGCGAGTGGCGGATCACTGGCGAGTCCATTCTTCGGATGAGGCGGACGGACCGGTCGGCGGGCCGACCAATCGACGGCTCGATGCTCTCACAACGGTGACAGCTGTGGATACCGGAGGCCCTGCTGCTGGGGCTTCTGAGGCCAGTGTGGCAGAAGATACTTGTGATGTAAATAACAGGAGCCTCGTGCGTGCGGCCCCCGCGCGCTCGGGATGACGGCTCGGAGGCCGATACGGGTAATGTGGACGCGCACGCGCGCTCCGACGGACGCGCCTGTGGATCACGCGGACGTCCCGCAGATTCCCACCACGCGCCCGGCGACCGCACAGTCACCCGTGGCGCCGAAAGCCTCTGAGGGAGAACCCACCGTATGGCCCTGACCGAGTTCCGCAACGTCGCCATCGTCGCGCACGTCGACCATGGCAAGACGACACTCGTCGACGCGATGCTGCGCCAGTCCGGAGCGTTCGACGAACGCGCGGAGCTCGTGGACAGGGTCATGGACTCGGGGGATCTCGAGCGCGAGAAGGGGATCACGATCCTCGCGAAGAACACCGCCGTACGGCGGCCGGGCGCGGGGGCGGGCGGCGCGGACCTGGTCCTCAACATCATCGACACCCCCGGTCACGCGGACTTCGGCGGGGAGGTGGAGCGTGGCCTGAACATGGTCGACGGCGTGGTCCTGCTCATCGACTCCTCCGAGGGGCCGCTCCCACAGACCCGTTTCGTGTTGCGCAAGGCGCTCGCCGCGTCCCTGCCCGTCATCATCGTCGTCAACAAGACCGACCGGCCGGACGCCCGCATCGACGAGGTGGTCGAGGAGGCCCAGGACCTGCTGATCGACCTGGCCTCGGATCTGGAGGACCCCGCCGCCCAGGCCGCCGCGGAGCACGCACTCGAACTCCCCGTGGTCTTCGCCTCGGGTCGCGCGGGTAAGGCGTCCACCACCCAGCCCGCGAACGGCCAGGAGCCGGACGCGGAGAACCTCGACGACTTCTTCAAGCTCCTCTACGAGGTGATCCCCGCCCCCCGCGGCGACGCCGACGCGCCGCTCCAGGCCCACGTCACCAACCTGGACGCCTCCAACTTCCTCGGCCGGATCGGCCTGGTGCGCATCCACAACGGGCGTCTGCGCAAGGGCCAGCAGGTCGCGTGGATCCACCACCTCGCCGACGGCGAGACGGAGACGAAGTCCGTCCGCATCTCGGAGCTGCTGGCGACCAAGGGCGTCGAGCGCGTGCCCACCGAGGAGGCCGTGGCCGGAGACATCGTGGCGGTGGCCGGGATCAGCGACATCATGATCGGCGACACCCTCGCCGATCCGGAGAACCCGGTCGCGCTCCCCAAGATCACGGTCGACGAACCGGCGATCTCGATGACCATCGGCGTCAACACCTCGCCGCTCGCCGGACGGAACGGCGGCACGAAACTCACGGCGCGGATGGTCAAGGCGCGGCTCGACCAGGAACTGGTGGGCAACGTCTCGCTCAAGGTCATCGACACCGAGCGTCCCGACGACTGGGAGGTGCAGGGCCGCGGTGAGATGGCGCTGTCCATCCTCGTCGAGACCATGCGCCGCGAGGGCTTCGAGCTCACCGTCGGCAAGCCCCAGGTGGTCACCCGCCGGATCGACGGCAAGGTCCACGAGCCGATGGAGCACATGACCATCGACGTGCCGGAGGAGTACCTCGGTGCGGTCACCCAGCTCATGGCCGCCCGCAAGGGTCGCATGGAGCAGATGAGCAACCACGGCACCGGATGGGTCCGGATGGAGTTCACCGTCCCGGCCAGGGGTCTCATCGGCTTCCGCACGACCTTCATGACCGAGACGCGGGGAGCCGGCATCGCCAACTCCGTGTCGGCCGGGTACGAGCCCTGGGTCGGGGAGATCCGCTCGCGGCACACCGGCTCCCTCGTGGCGGACCGCGCCGGCAAGGCCACCGCGTTCGCCCTGCTGGGTCTGGCCGATCGCGGCGACTTCTTCATCGAACCCGGTTCCGAGGTCTACGAAGGGGTCGTCGTGGGCGAGAACCCGCGCTCCGAGGACATGGACGTCAACATCACCAAGGAGAAGAAGCTCACCAACATGCGTGCGGCGTCCTCCGACGCGACCGAGACGTTGTCCAAGCACCGCAACCTCTCGCTGGAGGAGGCCATGGAGTTCTGCGCCGGCGACGAGTGTGTGGAGGTCGGACCGGACGCCGTCCGCGTGCGCAAGGTGCTGCTCACCGCCAACGAGCGGGCCAAGGCCCGTAGCAGGTCCAAGTCCCGCGAGCAGCAGTCGGTCAGCTGACGAGGGCCCCGGTGGCGATGAAGGGGGCGTCGGGCCGTCGGCGCGGTACCGCCGTGCTGGCCGGCGTGCTCTCCCTCGTCGTCCTCGCGGGGTGCGTGGCGGACCCGCCCCCTCCCACCGTGGTGGGGGAGGACGGTGTCGACGGGGAGACCGTCAGCCTGTCGAGTGGCGGAGTCCTGCTGGCTCTCGACCGCGTCGACCCGGGATTCAACCCACATCTGCTGGCCGACCAGGGGGTCGACACGGATCTGGTGGCCTCCTTACTGCTGCCCAGCGCCTTCGTCCCCGGTCCGGATGGGCACCCGGTGCTCAACCGCGACCTCCTGGTGTCCGCGGAGCCCCGGCCGGCAGATCCGCGGACCATCCGGTACACCATCGATCCCCAGGCCCAGTGGACCGATGGTGTGCCGGTCGCGGCGGAGGACTTCGAGTACCTCTGGCGACAGATGACCACCCAGCCCGGGGTCGTCGATCCCGCCGGCTATGAGCAGATCGTGGAGGTCCGGTCGGGTGCCGGAGGCAAGGTCGTGGACGTGGTCTTCGACTCCCCGCCGGAGGACTGGCAGACCCTGTTCGCCGACCTGTTGCCCGGGCACATCCTCAAGGACGCCCCGGACGGATTCCAGGGCGCGATGGCCCGACTTCCCGCGATGAGCGCGGGGCCGTACATGATCCGTGTCGCCGACATCGGCCGCGGCGAGATCGAGTTCGTCCGCAACGACCGGTACTGGGCTCGGGCACCGGAGCTCGATCAGATCCTCGTCCGGCGGGCGACCGGGGCCGGCCAACTCGGTGCGGCGTTGCGCGGTGGGCCGGGATCGCTCGCGATGGTCGCGGCCACCCCGTTGGCCTCAGACGTCTCGGCCACCGTCCCCGGGATCCGCTCTGTGACCGTGGACGCCTCGGCCCAGCTCGAGTTGGGCTTCAACACCGTCGCCCCGGCGGTACGCGACCCGGCGGTCCGGCGCGGCCTCGCGGCGGCGGT
>NZ_JAALDW010000459.1:0-1494 GCF_014145055.1 Dietzia sp. DQ11-38-2 | reverse complement strand
TGATGAGGCCGACGACGAGGTGATCGACGCCCTGGAGATGGTCTACGCCGGCGCGCTCGTCCGCGCAGGCATGGGCTACGGCTCCTACTCCGACATGGCGGACGCCATCGAGTCCGCCGCCCGACTCATCCTGAGGTGACCCCGAGACATGACCACCGCGACACCCGCCCCGCTCGTGTTCAGCCCGTACGACTACGCGGTCCACGAGGACCCGTACCCGTTCTACGCCCGGTTGCGCGCCGAGGCGCCCGTGTACCACAACCCGGACCTCGACTTCTGGGCGCTGAGCAAGCATGCCGACGTCCGTGAGGCGTTCCGCGCACCCGACGTGTTCTCCAACTCCCTGGGGGTCTCCCTCGACCCCGCGGCGTACGGTCGGCACGCCTACAAGACCATGTCCTTCCTGGCGATGGACGACCCCAGGCACGCGCGACTGCGCAAACTCGTGAGCAAGGGCTTCACCTCCCGGAGGGTCGACGCGCTCTCGGAGGGAATCGCGCGGATCTCCCGTCGGTACTGGGACGAATGCCTGGCCAAGTCCCGCGACGGCGGCGAGTTCGACTTCGTCCAGGACTACGCGGGCAAGCTGCCGATGGACGTCATCTCGGACCTGATGGGAGTGCCCGAGTCGGACCGCGACGAGCTCCGCCGGCTCGCAGACCTGGTCATGCACCGCGAGGAGGGCGGTCAGGACGTGCCCGAGGACTCGATGGTCGCGGCCCTCGACCTCATCACCTACTACCAGGGCATGGTCGCCGAGCGGCGTGAGGAGCGGACCGAGGACCTGACCTCGGCGCTGATCGACGCCGAGATCGACGGGGAGAAGCTCGACGAGGACGAGATCCTGTCCTTCCTCTTCCTCATGGTGGTGGCGGGCAACGAGACCACCACCAAGCTGCTCGCCAACGCGATGTTCTGGGGGCACCGGAACCCGGACCAGGCGCAGCTGGTGATCGACGCCCCGGAGCGGGTGAGCGACTGGGTCGAGGAGACGCTGCGCTACGACACGTCGAGCCAGTTGGTCCTGCGCACGACGATGCAGGACGTCACGGTCCGCGGCGTCACCATCCCCGCAGACCAGAAGGTGCTCCTGCTCATCGGCGCGGCCAACCGCGACGAGGAGGTCTTCGACGACGCCGACACCTTCCGTCTCGGTCGCGACACCTCCGCCAGTCTGAGCTTCGGGCAGGGACCACACTTCTGCCTGGGAGCGCACCTCGCGAGGCTCGAGGGGCGGATCGCGCTCGACCAGATCTCACGGTCGATCACGGGGTACGAGATCCTCCCCGGCGCCGAGCGCGTGCACTCGTCCAACGTGCGCGGCTTCGCGCACCTGCCCATGCGTGTCGAGGTCAGGCGCTGATGAGTCTGAAGTTCCCCCCGCAGCCGGACGCGTCCGAGCGCCCCGCGCTCGTCACTGGCGCCTCCTCGGGGATCGGTCGCGCCACCGCGGAGGCGCTGGCGGCGCTCGGGCACCCCGTGGTCGTGGGGGCC
>NZ_JAALDW010000458.1:259-3426 GCF_014145055.1 Dietzia sp. DQ11-38-2 | reverse complement strand
TAAGCCACCGCGGCCCCGGTGGCGCCCGGTCCCGTCGTGGCCCCGACGTCGGACGACCCGTCGGCGCCCCCCGCGGCCGGCGACGCCCTGTCCAAGCTCAAGGAACGCGCCTCGGCGGCCCTGTTCGAGCGGATGGGCGCGCGGCTCAACAACCCCTCGCTCACCGAGGAGCAACTCCACGCCCTGGTCCGCAGTGAGCTGAACCAGGTGGTCGAGGAGGAGACCGTCCCGCTGACCAGTGAGCAGCGCAAGCGGCTCATCGCCGACATCCAGGACGACGTTCTGGGCCACGGCCCCCTCGAACGCCTACTCGCGGACCCCACCGTCACCGAGATCATGGTCAACGGGCCGGACATGATCTACATCGAGCAGGGCGGCAAGCTCTCCCGGAGCGCCGCGAGATTCACCTCCGAGGAGGACCTCCGCCGGGTGATCGAGCGCATCGTCTCCCGGATCGGGCGGCGCATCGACGAGTCCTCCCCGCTCGTCGACGCGCGGCTGGCCGACGGATCCCGCGTCAACGCCGTCGTCCCGCCCCTCGCGGTCAACGGCTCCTCGCTGACCATCCGGAAGTTCTCCCGCGACCCCTTCAAGGTCCCCGACCTGATCCGCTTCGGGACGCTCACCCCGGAGATGGCCGAACTCCTGCAGGCGTGCGTGCAGGCGCGGCTGAACATCATCGTCTCCGGAGGCACGGGTAGTGGCAAGACCACCCTGCTCAACGTCCTGTCCTCGTTCATCCCCGAGGGCGAGCGCATCGTCACCATCGAGGACGCGGTGGAGCTGCAGATGCAACAGGACCACGTGGTGAGGCTGGAGGCCCGGCCCGCGAACATCGAGGGCAAGGGCGAGATCAGTATCCGCGACCTCGTGCGCAACTCCCTGCGTATGCGGCCCGACCGCATCGTGGTGGGCGAGGTCCGCGGCGGAGAGACCCTGGACATGCTGCAGGCGATGAACACCGGCCATGACGGGTCGCTGTCGACGGTGCACGCCAACTCCCCCCGGGACGCGATCGCCCGCCTGGAGACCCTGGTGCTCATGGCCGGGATGGACCTCCCGCTGCGCGCCATCCGCGAGCAGATCGCCTCGGCAGTCGACGTCATCATCCAGCTCACGCGCCTACGCGACGGCACCCGACGCGTCACCGCGGTCACCGAGGTCCAGGGGATGGAGGGGCAGACCGTTACCCTGCAGGACGCCTTTCTCTTCGACTACGCCGCGGGACTCGACGCGAACGGGAGGTTCCTCGGCAAGCCGATTCCCACGGGTGTGCGGCCGCGGTTCACCGACCGGTTCAACGAGCTGGGCATCGCCCTCTCGCCGCGGGTGTTCGGCTCCGCCACCGCGGCGGGGCCGTCAGGCGGTCCGCGGTGACCTCGGGCGGCCTCTCCCCGGTGACCATCGGGGTGGGGGCCCTCTCGATCGCCCTTCTGGTCGCAGGATACGTCCTGGTGCGGTTCCTCACCCGCACCCGCCTCCCCCGGGATCGGCGCCGCCCCGAAGACGTCGACCTGCCGGGTCCCGTGACGCGGGCCTCGACCGCCCTGACGACGGCGATCGACACGATGCTCCGCCGCCGGGGGGCCCCGGGTGCCGGGGCTCTGGCCGAGGCCGGGGTGAAGATGCGCCTCCAGGACTTCGTCTTTCTCGTGATCATGGCCGCTCTCGCCGCCACCGCGTTGGGTGTCGTCGTCTCGGGGCCACTGCTCGGCATCGTGCTGGGCATCCTCGCCCCCGTGGCCGCCAGGGTGGGACTGTCGGTCAAAGCCGGTCGCCGACGGGCCGCCTTCGCCGATCAGCTGGACGATTCGCTCCAACTGATGGCCAGCAGCCTGCGGGCCGGGCACAGCCTCCTGCAGGCCCTGGCCTCGGTGTCCCGCGAGGCCGAGGCACCGACCTCCGAGGAGTTCGCGCGGATCATCAACGAGACGCGGGTGGGTCGCGAGCTCGCCCCCGCGCTCGAGGAGACCGCCCAGCGGATGGGCAGCCAGGATTTCGTCTGGGTGACCCAGGCCATCGCCATCAACCGTGAGGTCGGCGGCAACCTCGCCGAGGTGCTCGACGGCGTGGGCCACACCATCCGCGAGCGCAACCAGATCCGTCGGCAGGTCCAGGCCCTGGCGGCGGAGGGGAAGCTCTCGGCGTACATCCTCATGGCCCTGCCGATCGGGATCGCGGGGTTCCTCGTCATGACCAACCCCGCGTACATGGTCCCGTTCACCCAGAGCCTGCTCGGCTACGCGCTGATCGTCGTCGCCCTGATCCTGCTGGTCGCCGGCGGGTTGTGGCTGCGCAAGACCGTCAACATCAAGTTCTAGACCCGCCCCCGGAATCAGAAAGGAGATCACCGTGTCCTCCTCGGCCCTGTTCGCCGTTCTCGCCCTCAGCCTGGCCGTGGCACTGGTGGTCTGGACCGTCGTCACCGGACTCGGGGGGGATCGCGCCCGTACGGTCTCCAACCTCACCCTGGGGCTGGACGTGGCGCCGGCTGACGGGAGGCCCGCACAGGACGAGGACTCGACGCCTGGGCCGCTGATCGTGCTCGCGCGGCGCCTCACCCCGGCCGGGTCCATCCGGATGCTGGAGAGACTCCTCTCCCGCGCCGGCCGCCCACCCGGGTGGTCGCTGGACCGGCTGCTGGTGGTGAAGCTCGCCCTGGGGCTCGGGGTCGGCGCCCTGAGCGTGCTGTTCATCCGCAGCACGGAAGGGCCTCTGCCGGTGCTGCTCGGCCTCGCGACCACCGTGGTCTGCTATTTCCTCCCCGAACTCCTCCTGCACAGCCGGGGTCAGGAACGGAGCCAGGCCATCCAACTCGAGTTGGCCGACACCCTCGACCAGATGACCATCGCCGTGGAAGCCGGGCTGGGCTTCGACTCCGCCATGTCCCGGGCCGGCAAGAACGGGACGGGCCCCCTCGCCGAGGAACTGGTCCGGACTCTGCAGGAGATCCAGGTCGGCCAGACCCGCAGGCAGGCCTACGAGTCACTCGCCACGCGCAGCGACGTCGCCGACCTGCGACGCTTCGTCCGCGCCATCATCCAGGCCGATGCCTACGGGATCTCGATCGCCGACGTCCTGCGGACCCAGGCCGCGGAGATGCGGATGAAGCGCCGCCAACGCGCGGAGGAGAAGGCCATGCAGATCCCCGTCAAGGTGATCTTCCC
>NZ_JAALDW010000458.1:0-226 GCF_014145055.1 Dietzia sp. DQ11-38-2 | reverse complement strand
TACTGTTCATCGTGCTCCTGGGCCCCACCGCGATGAACATGATGGAGGCATTCTCCTAGTGCTCCCGAGCACCACCGCGACCGTGACCGCGATCCTCACCGCGGCGGTGTGCGCGGCACTGGCCGCCGCGCTGACCGGGTGGATCCGGTCGGTCGCCGACTCCGACTCCCGCTGGCTGCGCTCCGGTCTCCACGTGGCTCTGGCCGCGGCGGGAGGCGCGGGGGCC
>NZ_JAALDW010000457.1:0-2297 GCF_014145055.1 Dietzia sp. DQ11-38-2 | reverse complement strand
GCGGTCACGGAGACCTCGTCGGTCCAGGCCAGGTGGGCGATCTGCATGGCGACGTCCCAGCCCGCGGCCGGGGTGGCGGTGTGCCAGCGATCGGACCCGGCGGCCTCGACGAGCTCGTCCACCCGGGCGCTGAGGGCGGCGAGGGCGGCGTGCGGGTCCTCCGTCTCGGAGGGCGGGGGGTTGGTCATGGCGGGAACGATTCCACCTCCGCCCAAATAAAGCAAGCATGCTTGCTTGCTTTTCTCCGCGACGACTGGGAGGGTGGCCCACGGTGACCCACATCACTCCCGACGCGGGACGCCCGACCCCTCTCCCCGACCCCTTACGGAGGCACCATGCGACTGGACATGACCGGAATCGACCCCGTGGACCACGCCCTGGCCCGCCGGTGCTCGGTGGGCGACATCCCCACCCGGGCGGCGGCCACCTTCTCGAACCGGACCGCCCTCACGGACGATGCCGGGTCGTGGTCCTTCCTCGAACTCGAGTCCGTCTCCAACCGGTTCGCCCACGGTCTGGTGGCGCACGGAATCGAGGCGGAGGAGCCGGTCGCGATCCTGTCGACGAACTGCCGCGAGTTCGTGGCCACCTACTTCGGCACGGCCAAGGCCGGGATGGTCTCGCTGCCCATCAACCTGCTGTCCGGGCTGGACAACATCGCGCACGCCCTGACCGACTCGGGGACCCGAATCCTCGTCGTTCACGGTTCACTCGCGGAACTGGTGATGGGAGCGGTCGCCGCCATGCCCGGGATCCGGACCGTCGTCGTCATCGGAGGCGTCCCCGACGGACTGACGGCCTCCGCCGACGGTCCCGACCTGATCGGGTGGGACGACCTGCTGTCCGGCGACGACTCCAGCCCCGACACGGTGATCGGTGACCGCCAGGTCGTGCAGTGCCTCTACTCCTCGGGCACCACCTCACGCCCCAAGGGCGTCCTCACCTCGCACCTCGCCGTGTCCATGGCCGCCCTGGGCAACGGGGCCGTCTTCGGCCTGAACTGGGGCGCCGAGGCCTCGGTGACCGTGTGCCCGCTCCCCCTCTTCCACACCGCCGGTCTCAACGGGGTCCTGCTGTCGGCGGTCACCATGGGGGCGACCGTCCACCTCCTGCCGGGTTTCGACCCGGTCGGATACGCCGAGACCGTCGCCCGCGTCCGGGCCACCCACCTGGTGGGCCTGCCCCTCATGCTGGAGGCCCTGGCGGACGCGACCGACCGCGGCCTCGACCTGTCCTCGCTCCGGTTCCTGCTCTACGCCATGGCCCCGATGTCCGAGGAGATGCGCCGGCGCCTCGACGCCGCACTCCCGGATGCCCGGATAGTCCTGGCCTCGGGGATGAGCGAGTGCACTCCGGCCACCGTCATGCAGTGGCCGGAGCTCAACCCGGACAAATCCGACTCCTGGGGGTACCCCACCCCGATCGCGGAGAACAGGATCAGTGAACCGGGCGGTTCCGCACTCGTGCCCACCGGGGAGGACGGTGAGATCGTCTACCGCGGCCCCACGGTGATGGAGGGCTACTGGAACAACCCCGAGGCCAACTCCGAGGCGTTCGTGGGCGGCCGCCTGCACTCGGGGGACCTGGGGCGCATCGACACCGAGGGGGTGGTGTGGTTCGCCGACCGCGTCAAGGACATCGTCAAATCCGGCGGCGAGAACGTCTCGTCACTGCACGTCGAGCGTGTCCTCATGGACCACCCGCACATCGCCGAGGTCGCGTGCGTCGGCCGCCCCGACCCCAGGTGGGGCGAGCTCGTGGTGGTCGTGGTGGTCCCCGCCGAGGGTGCGCCGGACGGGGACGAGCTCAAGGCCTCGGTCATGGAGTTCGGGGCCGAGCGTCTGTCCTCCTCACACCGGCCGCGAGACGTGGTGGTGGTCGACACCATCCCGCGCACGGCGACCGGCAAGATCCGGAAGGTCGAGCTCCGCGCGGCGACCTGACCGGTCCCGGTCAGCCGCGGTCTCGGTCAGGGGCCGACCTCGAGGAGCTCACCCGGGATCTCCAGGCTCGCGGCGGCGAGGTCGGACCCGAGGCCGGGTCGCAACACCTCGCCCCGCGGGGGCCGCGCGACGACGTTGACCGCCCGGAGGTTGGGCAGCAGGTAGCGGTGGAGGTCCATGCCCTCCAGCCCCGGGACGAGTTCACGGAACCGCTCATCGGTGAGTTCGCCGGCGAGCCACGCGAACGCGGCGTCGTCCCAGGTCCACACCGCGATGTTGACGCCGCGCCCCACGACTCCCCGGCGGACGCTCGCCACCGATCCCAGCGCGGCGGCGACCGGTCGTCCGCCCGGG
>NZ_JAALDW010000456.1:5293-6453 GCF_014145055.1 Dietzia sp. DQ11-38-2 | reverse complement strand
CCGAGATCACCGCAGCAGGCCAGCCTGCCAGTAGGTCATCAACTGGTAGGTGTTACGCCCCAGGATCTCGTGCGATATCGACCCCATTCGTTCCACGTGAAACCTGAAGACGTCCCCGCCCGGCGCGGTCCAGGCGAAGTCTCCGTTCGCGTCGGCGGCGTATCCGTCGATGGAGATGGTGGCGGTGTAACTCAGCGTTCCCATGGTCACCCTCCGCGGATCGGTTCTCGGATGATCTGGCGCCTCATGACGATCCGGGGAAAGCCCCCCGCCACCGAGGTGGTATCGGCGACCTTGACGAATCCCGCCTCCTCGAACAGGGAGCGGAACCCCACGAATGCCATCGTCAGATTGACCTTCTCCGCACCGTTGTCCACGGGCACCGCCTCGACGGCGGGCGCACCGTGATCACGCGCGAACTCGACCGCGCCCTCGACCAACTCGCGTGCGATCCCCCGGCCCCGGTACCCGGGGCGGACGCGGACGCAGAAGATCGACCACACGGGTTGCGTGTCGACGGTCGGTACCACCCGGGACCGCGCGATAGGGAGATCGCGGCGCGGCGCGACTCCCGCCCATCCCACGGGTTCGGATCCGAGATAGGCGAGCACTCCCGGGGCGACCTCCCGCGAGCACAGGTCGCGGACGAACTCGCCACGGGCGGGCCCCAGCAGGGAGGTGTTGGTCCCGGAATCCAGTCGGTGGCTCAGGCACCAACACACGGTGGCATCCGGGTTCTTCTTGGGGCCCAGCAGTACCGCCACGTCATCGAACCTGTCCGCCGGACGCACCTCGATCATCGCTGCGCTCCCATTGCGAGGTGCCATCGAGGCCATCCTTGTCCGAGGTGTCTGGCGCTCCGGCGGGCTGGGATGCCGGTGCCCGGTTCTCGGATCTGAGACTAGTACCCGCCCACAGAGCGCCGACAGGATTCGCTCGGTCGAGCGCGACCGGTGGATCACCTCCCGAACCGGGACGCGTCCGGCCCCCGCCGCCCCAGGGCCGTGTACAGCGCCACCCACTGCCGCGCGGTGAGGTCCTTGGGCAGGGCTCCCGGGGACACACCGGCCCGGGCGAGGGCTCCGCGGACCGCCGGACGTCGCCGCGCGGGCACCACCGAGGCCAGGATCGCGATGAGGCCTCGGCCTCGGCCGGTGAAG
>NZ_JAALDW010000456.1:0-5273 GCF_014145055.1 Dietzia sp. DQ11-38-2 | reverse complement strand
GTGCACGAATCGGCGGTACTCGCTCCGATCTTGGTCCGGCAGGAGAGGACGGGGCCTCCGGGCCAGGACGAGCACCGCCCCGTCGACGGTCGGTTCCGGACGGAAGGCCCGGCGGGAGACGCGGCGGTGCAGGGTGAAGTCGATCCACGGCCACCACTGGGCGGTCATCATGGTCGCTCCCCCGACCCCGGCGCGCCGCCGCGCGGCCTCCCACTGGACCAGCAGGACCGCGGTCGTCGTCGAGGTGGAGTGGAGCAGCTTTCGGAGGATCTCGGTGGTGAGGTGGAAGGGGAGATTGCCCACCACCACATGCGGCGTGGCGGGCAGCGGCCACCGCACGATATCCGCGTGGACCAGATCCACGCCGGCGGTGAGCGCACGCCGGAGGTGTTCGACCCTTCGGGCGTCGATCTCCACCGCGGTCAACGGGCGCCCCAGTGTCTGCAACGGTCTGGTCAGCGCACCCCGGCCGGGCCCGATCTCGATGATCGGCCCCGAGGTGTCGTCGACGATGTCGATGATCGCGTCGACGACGGTGGTGTCGGTGAGGAAGTTCTGGCCGTGCTCGTGTCGGCCGCCCCGATAGGTGGGCATGTGTGGACGCTCCGGAAAGAGGAAGTGCCCGGGCATGCGAGAGCGCCGCCCGGCTGGACCGCGGAGCGGCGGAAGCGTCCTACAGGAGGGGATCCGCCGCTAGATGCGACGGTCCCGGATCACTGCGGCGAAGCACGTCATGTCTGGGAGTGTAGCCGACCACCCGCGCTCGCCGTTCGAAACTGTACCAACCGTACGGTACAGTTTAGGGATGCACTCCGCGCCCTCGTCGACGACACCGGACACCTCCCTGCCTCCGTGGCAGCGCTGGACCGTCCTGGGCGTCGTCTCCTCGTCTCTGCTGCTGATCGCCCTGGACAACACGATCCTCTACACGGCGCTGCCGACGTTGACCAGAGAGCTGGGGGCGAGCAGCTCTCAACAGTTGTGGATGATCAACGCGTACCCGTTGTTGATGGCCGGGCTCCTGCTGGGCTCGGGTGCCCTGGGGGACCGCGTGGGACACAAGCGCATCTTCCAGGTGGGCCTTCTCGTCTTCGGCGCCGCCTCACTCGTGGCGGCCTTCGCGCCGACGGCGTGGACGCTGATCGCCGCCCGCGCCCTCCTGGGCGTGGGTGCGGCGGCCATGATGCCGGCGACCCTCGCGCTCATCCGCCTCAGCTTCTCCCACGAGCGCGAGCGCAATCTCGCCATCGGCGTCTGGGCGGCGATCGCGACCGTGGGCATGGCCCTGGGACCCATCGTGTCCGGTGTGTTGCTCGAGCACTTCTGGTGGGGGTCGGTATTCCTCCTCAACGTCCCCATCGTCCTGCTCGCCAGCGCGGTCATGCTCGTCGTCGGGCCACCCAACATCACCAACCCCGCCCGGCGCTGGGACGCCCTCTCCTCGGCTCAGGCCCTGGTCGGCATGGCCGCGGCGGTGCTGGCCGTCAAGACCTGGGCCGAGGCGGATGCGGACCGGACACTGGCGGCAGCGGCCACGGTGGTCGCCGTCGTCACCCTCACCGTCTTCGCCCGGCGCCAACGGCGACTGGCGACTCACACCGAGCCCCTGGTGGACTTCTCGATCTTCCGCAACCGCGGTTTCAGCGGAGGCGTGGTGGCCGCGGGGGTCAGTGTGTTCGCCATCGTCGGACTGCAACTGGTCATCACCCAGCGCTACCAGCTGGTCGAGGGGTTCAGCCCCCTCCAGAGCGGTCTCGTGGTGAGCGTGCTCGCGGTCGCCTCGCTCCCCTTCGCCCTGTTCGGCGGCGCCGTGCTGCACCGCGTCGGTCTGCTGGTGCTCATCGGCGGGGGGATCGCCGCGGCGGCCGTGGGATCGGTCATCACCGTCCTCGCGGCTGCACAGGACTCGTTGGCGTTGCTGGTGGTCGGGATGGTCGTCATCGGCGCCGGGCTCGGTGCCTCGATGTCGGTGGCGTCGACAGCCATCATGGGCAACGTTCCCCCGCGCCGCGCGGGCATGGCCGCCTCCCTGGAGGAGGTGTCCTACGAGTTCGGCGGGCTAGTCGGCGTGGCCACCATGGGCTCGCTGCTGACCCTGGTCTACGCGAGGGCGATCGAGCTGCCGGCAGGGTCCCAGGGCTGGGGGGACCTGCCGCCCGCCGCGGCGTTGGCATCCCGGGACGCGCAGGTCGTGGCGGCGGCCGGCGAGTCGTTCGACGCGGCGTTCCTGTCCGTGCTGACGGCGGTGGCGGCCGTGATGGTGATCGGCGCCGTGGCGTCGGCGGTGCTGCTGCGGAACTACACCCCGGGCACGCCCTCGCAGCTCTACCCGAACAATCACTGAACAGGCCCACTACAGCCCCCGACCACCCACACACCACGATCCGGGAGCAGGTCCCATGCGACAGTCCAAACGCGACACCATCCTCGAGGCGGCCAAGCGCCTCATCCAGCGCGACGGCGTCACCGCCCTGACTTTCGAGTCCCTCGCGGCGGAATCCGGCCTCACCAAGGGGGGCCTGCTCTATCACTTCCCCTCGCGCGACGACCTCCTCCGGGGACTGCACGCCCACGTGGCCGGGCGGTGGGAACAGTGCATGGAGTCCGAGGCGGGAGGGCCGGCCGCAGAGGTCGACGACGACGCCCGGTTCGCCGCCTTCGTCCGCGCCTCGCAGTTCCCCGACCGCGCGGAACTCTTACTGATGTTGGAGGCGGTGGAGAATCCCGCCACCAACGCGATCTGGGAGCGCGTCTACAGCCGGTGGGTCCCGGACGCCCCCGCGGCCGTGGACGACGACGTGATGACCTTCATCGCCCGGCTCGCCGCGGACGGGCTGTGGCTGTACGAATCGCTGGAAACGCAGAAGCTCGACCCGGCGGTACGCGCGCGGGTCGTCGAGGAGATCATCAGACTGGCGGGGTGAGGCCTGTCACGGATCGATCGCAGACGCCTCTCCCCGATCGTCGATGCGCCGATCGCCGCCGCCCCGGCGGCTCGCCGTCGGACAGTGCCGCCAGCGGTCGTCAGCGGTCGTCAGGGTTCGTCGGCGGTGCCGAGTTCCCTGGTCGACACGAAGGTCATCAGATCCAGAAGACGCGCGGTGAGCGCGACGCCGTCGGGCGTCAACGAGTACTCGACGTGCGGCGGTACGACCGGCCTCGCCTCCCGGTGGACATAACCGTCGGCCTCGAGGGCGCGGAGGGTCTGGGACAGCATCTTGTCCGTGATCCCGGAGGCGCGGTGGCGCAGTTCGTTCCACCGCAGTGGCTCGTCGTCGGACAATGCCGCCAGCAGCAGTGGCGCCCATCTGCTGGTCACCCGGCTCAGTGCTGCCCGGGTCGGGCAGTTCTCGGTGTAGACGCCCTCGCCGAAGGCCGACGCCAGTCTGACCGGCCCCTGACTCACTTTCATGCCAGTACCTTACTTGAAAGTGGGTACCCGACTTCGGAAACAGTATGGCGTCGGGGTCGGTTGTCAGTGGGTGTCAGCTCGTTGACGCCCACCGGGTCACGGACCGAAGCCCCGTGCCCAGAACCCCAGGAGAAGACCCATGACCTACCTCGTGACCGGCGCCGCCGGGAAGCTCGGAGCCCTCGTCGTCGACGCGCTGCTCGACCGGGGCGTGACACCCGGCGACGTCGTCGCCACCGCCCGCGACACCGACCGGCTGAGTGCCGTCGCAGCCCGTGGCGTGGTGACCCGCCGCCTCGACTACGACGACCCGACCTCGGTGGACGCCGCACTGGAGGGTGTCGACCGGGTGCTCCTGGTGTCGTCCAGCATGGTCGGCCAGCGGACCGCCCAGCATCGCACCGTGATCGAGGCCGCGGCCCGGCACGACGTCGAGTTGCTGGCGTACACCAGCATCCTCCGTGCCGACTCCAGCTCGCTGAGTCTCGCGACAGAGCACCTGCAGACCGAGCGCATCCTCGCGGACGCGGGAGTGCCCCACGTCCTGCTGCGCAACGGCTGGTACCTCGAGAACTACACCGACCAGGCCCGCACCCAGGTGGAACAGGGCGTGTTCGGCGCCGCCGGATCGGGACGGATCAGCGCCGCGGCCCGGGCCGACTACGCTGAGGCCGCCGCGGTCGCCCTGCTCGCCGACGACAGCGCGGGCACGGTCTACGAGCTCGCGGGCGACTCCGCCTTCACGATGGCCGACTACGCCGCGGCCCTGTCCGAGCGGGCCGGGCGGGATGTGACCTACACCGATCTGCCCCGGGACGAGTACACGGCCCTTCTGGTCTCCGCCGGCGTGCCCGCCCCGTTCGCGGAGATTCTCGCCGATACCGATCGGGGCGTCTCGGCCGGCGAGCTCTTCGACGATTCCCGCACCCTCAGCACCCTCCTCGGCCGGCCCACCACGACACTCGTCGAGGCCGTCGAGGCGGCGCTGGCCTGACCGCGCGGTCGCCTGTGCCCCGGGGCTGAGGGTATGACCTACCCGGCGGTCGGCTCGAACAGTTGCTGCCCGATATAGGTCTGCCCGTCCCTCAGCCCCGGGGGGATCGCGAACACGGAGCTCGTCAGATGCTGCAGGTACTCGGTGAGCAGGTCGAACTGCATGCGCGCGAGGAGCGGGGTGAAGTGTCGACGCGGGTCGCGGACGAAGGCGATGAAGAACAGCCCGGCGTCGAGGCGACCCAACTCGTCGGAGCCGTCGGTGTAGTTGTAACCGCGCCGGAGCATGTGCACTCCCGCGTTCCGGGTGGGGTGCATCAGCGCCACGTGGCTGGCCTCGGGGATGGCGGGTGAGCCGCCCGCCGAGCGCGCGGTGAAGTCGGGGGCGCTGGACTCGTCCCCTCCGGACAACGGCGCCCCGGAGATCTTGTCCCTGCCCACTGCGTTCTCCTGGTCGCGCAGGGGGAGTTCGTCCCACACCTCCATGGTCATGCGGATCTTGCGGGCGCAGAGGTAGGTCCCGCCGGCCATCCAGTCCGCGGCGTCGTCGTCCTGCCCCACCCAGACGAAATCGCGCAGCAGTGCGTCCTGGTCCCCGCGCAGCGACGCGGTCCCGTCCTTGAAGCCGAAGAGGTTCCGCGGCGTTGCCTGGCCCGCCCCGGTGGACGAGGTCCGCCCGTATCCGAGCTGGGTCCACCGGACGGTGGCCCAGCCGAACGCGATCCGGGTGAGGTTGTGGATCGCGTGCAGCGCCACGAGCGGGTCCTCGGCGCAGGCCTGCACCACGAGGTCGCCCCCGCTGCGGGCGGCATCGATCTTCTCGGCCGCCATGCGCGGGATGTCCTCGGCCAGCGGCGCGGGTAGCCGG
>NZ_JAALDW010000455.1:0-1264 GCF_014145055.1 Dietzia sp. DQ11-38-2 | reverse complement strand
GCGAGGCCGTCCGCGATCTCCCTGTAGGCCCGGCCGGACGGCGAGTCCGGTTCCGCCAGGACGATCGGGGTGCCCTCGTCGCCGTGCTCGCGGACGGCCTGCTCGAGCGGCACCTGGCCGAGCAACCGCACCGGCGCCCCGACCGATCGCGAGAGGTTCGCGGCCACCTCGGCGCCACCGCCGGTGCCGAAGACGTCCATGCGGGTCCCGTCGGGCAGTTCGAGCCACGACATGTTCTCGATCACGCCCGCGATGCGCTGACGCGTCTGGAGGGCGATCGACCCCGCACGCTCGGCCACCTCGGCCGCCGCCTGCTGTGGTGTCGTGACCACGAGTATCTCCGCCGAGGGGATGAGTTGCGCGATCGAGATGGCGACGTCACCCGTGCCGGGCGGCAGGTCCATCAGCAGGACGTCGAGGTCCCCCCAGTAGACGTCGGCGAGGAACTGCTGGAGCGCGCGGTGCAACATCGGGCCACGCCAGACCACCGGGGTGTTGCCCTTGGTGAACTGGGCGATCGAGATGACCTTCACGTCGTGTGAGACCGGCGGCAGGATCATCTGCTCGACCTGGGTGGGTCGCGCGTCGGTTCCGAGCATCCGGGGGATGGAGTGCCCGTAGATGTCCGCGTCGAGTACCCCCACGGACAGCCCACGGGACGCCAGCGCGGTCGCGAGGTTGACGGTGGCGGTGGACTTACCCACGCCGCCCTTGCCCGAGGCGACCGCGTACACCCTCGTCAGATTGCCGGGTTGGGCGAACGGGATGACGGGCTCGGTCGCGTCGCCCCTCAGGTGTTTGCGGAGTTCCGTGCGCTGCTCGTCGTCCATCACGTCGAGCTCGACCACGACCTCGCCCACGCCGGCGACGTCCGCGACCGCGGTGCGGACCCGATCCGTGATGGTGTCCCTCATCGGGCACGTGGCCACCGTCAGGTAGATGCCTATGTCGACCCGGCCGGAACCCTCGTCGATGCTGACGCCCTTGACCATGCCGAGCTCGGTGAGCGGCTTTCGGATCTCCGGGTCGTCGACCTTGGCCAGGGCGGCGCGGATCGATTCTTCGCTGGGTGCACTCATGATGCCCCCGAGTCTAGGCGTCGGGGTGGGGGCGGGCGATTCAGGCGGGTGGCGGTACGCAGAACGGTGCGATACAGGGCAGGTCGAAGACCGGCAACCCGGGCGGGGCCGGGGCGACCTGCGCCGGCGGTGCCGGCGGCCGGGGAGCCGGAACGCTCTCCGGGGACGGGGACGGTGCCGGCGGT
>NZ_JAALDW010000454.1:0-1712 GCF_014145055.1 Dietzia sp. DQ11-38-2 | reverse complement strand
TAGCCGGTCCCGTCGATCCGGTCCACGCCGTCGGGAACCAGTGCGGGATCGCACGGCCCCGCCCCCACCGCGGTGATGCGGCCCCCGATGAGCAGAAGGTGGCCGCCGGCGTACTCGGCGGCATGGTCGTCCACGGTCGCGATCGCGCAGTTCTCGATGAGGACGGCCCCACCGCCCTGCGCCGTCACGGGCGCGTCCCCACAGGGGCCGTGCGCGTGAACGCCGGGGTGAACCCGCGCGCCCGCGCCGAGCGGACCATGCGGTCGGTGAGCTGGGCGTCCGCCTCGTCCGCGAGCGGGTGCAGGCTGCGCGCCCCTTCGGCGACCAGCCGCCCGCCCACGTACACGTGCGTGAGGTTCCGGAGGGAGCACGCCAACACGTAGGTCGCCACCGGGTCCCAGATCGGACCCGTGGCCGGGGAGGTCGGGTCCACGACGAGGAGGTCGGCGTGCTTGCCCACCTCGATGCTGCCGATCCGACCGGACAGGCCCAGCGCCTCGGCGCCCCCCAGGGTGTGCATCCGCAGCACCTCGTGGGCGGCCAGGATCGAGGCGTCGGAGTGCACGGCCCGCTGCGTGTACAGGCCGATGCGCATGTTCTGGAAGGGATCGGAGACATCGGTGCAGGACTGGTCGTCGAGTCCCATCCCCACTCGGATGCCCGCCTCCCGGTACCCCGTGACGTCGGCGATACCCGACCCCAGCCGTCCGTTGGAGGTGGCCTGCCAGATCACGGCCGAGTCCGTCTCCGCCACGCGGCGCACCATCTGCTCGGTGGGGTGGACGAAGTGGCCGAAGGCGAAATCGGGTCCCAGCACCCCGGCGCGGTCGTACCAGGCGAACTTGGCCCGCTGCACCTCGAGGTGTTCGGCGGTCTCCACGAAGTGGGCCTGGTTGCCCACCCCGTGGCGGGCCATGGCCTCGCGCTCACGGTCGGCGGTGACCGGCGACGACGACCACTGCACCGACCCGAACACCGAGCCGCCGAGGTCCAGGTCCCGGGGGACCGTGCGCAGGCGGTGGTCGGTGACGTGGGCGAACGCCTCGAAGCACTCCGCTTCGGGCAGTTGCTCGTCGTCCAACCGGGTCGAGGTGACGCACCGGAGCCCGGAGTCGGCCTGCGCGTCGATCTGTCGCGTGAGGAAGTCGACGTCGTGGACCCGCTCGGCCACCAGGGTCGAGGTGGCGTGGTCGAACACCGCCACCACCCGACTCTGGGTGAAATTGTAGGCGCTGGTCACGCCGTTGCGCAGGAAGTCCAGACAGCCGGCGAGGGTGAACCAGTACAGGTCCTCCGACTCCGCCCCGACCATCATCTCGCCCATCCGCGAGACCCAGCCGTAGAGCGTGTCATCGGGGGCGATGCCGCGCATGCCGGCGGTGAACAGGTGACTGTGCGCGGAGACGAACCCCGGCGCCAGGATCGACCCGCCCAGGTCGTGGACGGTCCCGGGCAGGCCCGGCGGCGGGTCGCCGGGGCCCAGTCCGGCGATCAGCCCGCCCTCGTCGACGTGGACCCAGCCGTGGAACCACCGGGGGTCGTCGGCCGTCACGGGGATGACGAGCGCATCGGTGAAGGTGATCATGGGGTTTCTCTCGTCGGGGGCGGCGGGGTGCTGGGGATCGGGGCGACGTCCTCAGCCCGGGAGGTCCTCGGCCAGCCACCCACCGTCACGCAGGTGGAACCGTCTCCGGTGCGAGGGCGCGTCGGCC
>NZ_JAALDW010000453.1:6215-9118 GCF_014145055.1 Dietzia sp. DQ11-38-2 | reverse complement strand
TGGCGGCCACGGCTCGCCGCGCTCCTTGGCCAGCTCACCCGGGGTCTTGACGGGCGGCCGGGTCGACGGGACACGACCGGAGAAGTCGTCGAACTCCGTGATCCTCGGACGCTTGACCACATCCGCGAACAGACGCTCGAGGTCGTCCTGGCGGAGTGTCTCCTTCTCGAGCAGCTCCGCCGCGATCGCGTCGAGGACGTCCCTGTTGGACTCGAGGACCCGCCACGCCTCGGCGTGTGCGGCGTCGATGATCCTGCGGACCTCGTCGTCGATCGCCTTGGCCACCTCCGGGGAGTACTCGGAACCCGCGCCGCCGCCGCGTCCGAGGAAGGGGTCCCCGCCCTCGCCGCCGTACTTGACCGCGCCCAGCTTGGAACTCATCCCGTACTCGGCGACCATCGTGCGGGCGATACGGGTGGCCTGTTCGATGTCGGAGCTCGCGCCGGAGGTCGGTTCGCCGAAGACGTACTCCTCGGCCGCACGGCCCCCCATGGCCATGACGATCCGCGCGATCATGTCCGCACGGGTCATGAGGGACTTGTCGTCCTCCGGGACGACCAGGGCGTGACCACCCGTCCGGCCGCGCGCGAGGATCGTGACCTTGTGGACCGGCTCCAGATCCTCCATCGCCCACGCGGCCAGGGCGTGCCCTGACTCGTGGTAGGCGGTGACCTTCTTCTCGTGTTCGCTGATCACGCGGTGCTTGCGACGAGGACCGCCCACCACCCGGTCGGTGGCCTCCTCCAGGATGTCGGTCGAGATCTCGTCCCGCCCCATCCGTGCCGCCAGCAACGCGCCCTCGTTGAGTACGTTGGCCAGGTCGGCGCCGGACATGCCGATCGTGCGCCGGGCCAGCGACTTCATGTCGACATCGGCGGCCAGGGGCTTGCCCACCGAGTGGACGGCGAGAATCGACTCGCGCCCCCGCAGATCCGGGTTGGTCACCGGCACCTGGCGGTCGAACCGGCCGGGGCGCAGCAGGGCCGGATCGAGCACGTCGGGCCGGTTCGTCGCCGCGATCATGATGACCGTCTCGCGGTCGCTGAACCCGTCCATCTCGACGAGGAGCTGGTTGAGGGTCTGCTCGCGCTCGTCGTGTCCGCCGCCCGTCCCGGAGCCGCGGTGCCGGCCGACCGCGTCGATCTCGTCGACGAACACGATGCAGGGCGCGTTCTGCTTGGCCTTCTCGAAGAGGTCGCGGACTCGCGAGGCGCCCACGCCCACGAACATCTCCACGAAATCCGAGCCGGAGATCGAGAAGAACGGGACGCCGGCCTCACCGGCCACGGCGCGCGCCAGCAGGGTCTTGCCCGTCCCGGGCGGCCCGTAGAGCAGGACGCCGCGGGGGATCTTGGCGCCCAGCCGCTCGTAGCGGGCCGGGTTCTGGAGGAAGTCCTTGATCTCGTTGAGCTCCTCCACCGCCTCGTCCTCACCCGCGACGTCGGCGAAGGTGGTCTGGGGCATGTCCTTGGTGAACTCGACGGCTCGCGACTTGCCGACGCCGAACAGGCCACCCTTGCCCCCCTGCATCCGGGACATGAAGTAGAACAGCAGCCCGAAGAGGATGAGCATGGGCAGCAGGAACGACAGCATCTGGGTGAGGAACCCCTGCTGCGTCACCGTGGTGTCGAAGTTCTCCGGCTCGGCGGCGGCGATCCGGTCGAAGATCTGTTCCGCCGCTCCCTCCGGGTACTTGGCGAGCACCTGGTCGGTCTCGTCCGCACCCTCCTCCGGGGTGATGGGCGACTCGAGGGTGAGACGGAGCTGCTGCTCCCGGTCCTCGATCGTCGCCTCCCGGATGTTGCCCGCGTCGATCTGGGCGAGCGCCACCGAGGTGTCGACCTCGGTGTACCCCCGTTCGTCGTTCGCGAAGAACGAGAACCCGACGATCGCCAGGATGATGACGCCCGCGATCGCCACGTTGCGGAAGACGGTGTTGCTCTTGCGTTCCATTCGGTCCTCGGATGCGAAGGACAGCCCTACCGGTCGGCGGGCCTGGTGGTGCGCGACGTCCTGCGCGATGTCATGAGCTCGGTGCCATGAGCTCGGTGTCATGAACTCGGTGTCATGAGCACAGTCGCGCGCGACGTCGTCTCTGTCGCACCAGGCTACCTGCGAAGCGCGACACCCGACCGGGTTGATCTCCGTGGGCGGACAGGGCGGCGGTGTCGTACCCGCCCCGTACCATCGGGACCGTGACCACCCCCACACCGTCCGCGTCCCGGGCCGCAGAGGACGTGCGTTCCGGTAACGGCACCGCTACCGAGGCGCTCAACTCGGCCCTGGACCGGATCACCCGTCTCGACCCGGCCCTCCGTGCCTTCACCACTCTGCTCGGCGAGGAAGGCAGATCGGCCGCGGCCGCCGTGGACGCCTCGGATGAGACCGGACGGTCCGGGCTGCCCCTGGCGGGGGTCCCCCTGGCCATCAAGAGCACGGTGACCCTCGACAACCCCGTGATCACCCCGCTTCTCGCGGCCGGCGCGATACCGGTGGGCATCACCGCCGCGCCCCAGCTGTGCACGTGGGGGATGACGGACTCGGAGGAGCACGGAATCACCCGCAATCCGCTCGACGAGTCCCTGTCCGCGGGCGGGTCGTCGGGGGGATCGGCCGCGGCGGTCGCCTCCGGCATGGTCCCGCTGGCGGTGGGTGACGACGGGATGGGGTCCCTACGGATCCCCGCCGCCGCCTGCGGCATCGTGACCATCAAGCCCGGTCCGGGGGTCGTCCCCACCCGGCTCGCCGGCGACAACTGGGGCCGGCTGGCGGAGTCGGGCCCCCTGGCCAGGACCGTCGAGGACACGGCGCTGGCCCTGTCGGTGATGGCCGGGCGACCCGAGTTGGCCTCCGTCGGACCCGTACCCGGTGAGACGCGGGTGGGCCTGTCCACGACGAGTCCG
>NZ_JAALDW010000453.1:0-6032 GCF_014145055.1 Dietzia sp. DQ11-38-2 | reverse complement strand
GCGGAGGAGGAGAACCTTCCACTGTCCGCGATGGAGCGCCGCACCCGGCACCACGCCCTGCTCGGTCGGACCGTGTTCCGCCGCGGTGGGGCGGGCGACGGGGACACGAGGTGGAACCGGGCGACCGAGGCGCTGCGGACCGAGGTCGAGCGCGCGATGGACACCGCCGGCGTCGACGTGTGGCTCACCCCGGCACTGGCCGACCTGCCGCCCGAGGCGACCGACTGGCACCAGCGATCCTGGGGGCGCTCACTGTGGGCGTCGATGAGGTTCTCGCCGTTCACCCCACTGGCCAACGTGCTGGGCTGGCCCGCGATGACCGTCCCCTGCGGTCGCACCGCGACCCCGGCCGGCCGGGTCCTGCCGACCTCGGTCCAGCTCGTCGGTCGGCCCGGTTCCGAACCGACACTGCTCTCGTTGGCTGCTGCGATCGAGAGTGCTGGCACGATCGACAGTGCTGGCTGAACGGGGACGAGCCCGGGTCCGCGTCAGTCCTCCGGCAGCTCGGCGAAACGCTTCTTGACGTCGTTGTACCACCCGAGGGCCTGACGGGGCCGCATCCACCGCCCCTTCATCTCCTTGCGCGCAGGCCCGTGCGCCTCGTCCCCCGCTTTGACGAGTTCCTTCAGGTGGGCGTCCTGGGCGTTGATCACATCGTCCGCGGTCTCTCCGGAATGGGCGAGGTCGCAGGGGCCTCCGAGGTCTCTGCAGGTCATGGTCTTCATGGTGTGTCCTCCCGTGTCCGGGTGGCGCGGTGTGCGCTCCCCACCATGATGACGAGCGGCGGCCCGGAGATGTGACCGTCCCCTGGCAGGCGAGGTGACCTGCACACCTGCACTGACGGCGAGGTGCTCTACCCCGGAGGTCAGCGCCTGTCGCCGTCCCGCCGGCGGTCGATCGTCTCCAGTGCCTCGGGTCGGGCCCGGAAGTCGATGCGGGTGACCATGCCGCCCGTGACACGGAAGTCAAAGGCCACCCGGGCGACACCGCGGTCGAACCACGCCGCCCCCGGTCGGTCGTGGACGAAGACCGGCAGAGCGGCGGCCGCGGCACCGTTGAAGAACTCCGCCACCGCATCGCGGCCCTCGATCCGCGCGGGGGTCCCCAGGCCCACGGCGACCGGGTCACCCGCCACCACCACGTCCGGCGCGAGGAGTTCGAGGAGTCGGGAGAACTCCCCGTCGCGGGCGGCGGCGAGGAAGGCGTCAACGACCCGCCAGTCCGCTGTGCCCTGATACCCCGGCGAAGCGCCCGAGGACGCACCCGCCGGCCCCCGGACCTTGGACCGCGCCCTGGAGGCGTGCTTGCGGGCGGCGGCCGGGGTGCAGTCCAGGATTCCGGCGATGGCGGCGAAGTCGACACCGAACGAATCGTGCAGGACCAACGCCACCCGCTCGGCCGGGGTGAGCCGGTCGAGCACCAGGTGAAGCGCCGATCCCACCGAGTCGGCCAGGACAGCCTCGTCGGCCGGGTCGGGATCGACTCCCGGACGGTCGAGCGGTTCACCGGGCGCCGGCACCGCCGCCTTGAGACGGTCCAGGCACACCCTGGTGACCACGGTGGTGAGCCATCCCGGCAGGTTGTCGACGGCGGAGACGTCAGCCCTCGCCAGTCGGAGCCACGCCTGTTGGACCGCGTCCTCGGCCTCGGCCGGATCACCGAGGACGCGTGTGGCGATCCGGGTGAGTCTGGGCCGCTCGCGCTCGAACTCCTCGGTCAGGTCCATCGACAGCTCAGGCCGGGGACCCGCTGGTGTAGCGGTCCAGGATCCGACGCTTGACCAGCTTCCCGGTGGGGGTGCGGGGCAGCTCGTCGACGAAGTCCACCGCGCGCGGGATCTTGAAGTCCGACACGTGGCCACGGAGAGATCCGAGGATCTCGTCAGCCAGGCCCGGGTCGCCGGCGCGGTCGGGGGCGGGCGCCACCACGGCGTGGACCCGCTCCCCCATCTCCTCGTCGGGGATCCCGATCACGGCGACGTCGTCGACCGCGGGGTGCAGTGCGAGGGCGTTCTCGATCTCCTGCGGGTAGATGTTCACCCCGCCGGAGATGATGGTGAACGCCTTGCGGTCGGTGAGGTAGAGGAAGCGGTCGGAATCCAGGTATCCCACGTCGCCGAAGGTGGACCAGTTCGAGTGCTCGGGGTGGAAGACGGACGCGGTCTTGTCCGGATCGCCGTGGTAGGAGAAGGTGCCCTCGTCCTGCTGCCAGTAAATGGTGCCGATCTCACCGATGGGGAGCTCGCGGCCCTCCTCGTCGCAGATGTGCGCGATGCCCTTGAGCCCGTCGCGCCCCACCGATCCGGGCCGCTCGAGTGCCTCCTGCGAGTTGATGAACGTGATCCCCATCCCCTCGGTGGCGGAGTAGTACTCGTGGATCACCGGTCCCCACCACTCGATCATCCGGCGTTTGACCTCGGGCGGACACGGCGCGGCGGCGTGGATGGCGTGGGTCATGCTGGACAGGTCGTAGCGCTGCCGCGTCTCCTCGGGCAGCTTGAGCATGCGCACGAACATCGTCGGTACCCACTGCGAGTGGGTCACGCGGTACTCCTCGATGAGGCGCAGTGACTCCTCGGCGTCGAAGCGGTCCATGAGGATCACGGTCCCGCCGACCGAGTTGACCACACCGCAGAACCTCAGCGGGGCCGCGTGGTAGAGCGGCGCGGGACACAGGTACACGCTGTCGGCGTCGAAGGCGTAGAGGAAGCTGAACACCGGGGTGTAGACGTCGGGCACCTCGTCGATCTGCCCCTCCGGCGGGTCCACGCGGACGCCCTTGGGTCGGCCGGTGGTGCCGGAGGAGTAGAGGAAGTCGTGGCCACGGGGCTGGTCGGCGGGCGGATCGGTGGGCTTGTCGGCCAGCAGCGCACGGTAGTCCGCGAACCCGTCGAGTGTTCCGCCGAACACCACCCGATGTTCGACGCCCGGGTGCGCGTCCGGGGACAGATCCACGTGGTCGGCCACCGGGGCGGAGACGACGAGGGCGCGGGCCCCGCAGTCGCCGATGATGTAGGACGACTCGTCGGCCGTGAGGTGATGGTTGATGGCCGCGATGTAGAGCCCGGTCCGCAACGCGGCCCAGTAGATCTCGACCATCTCGAGGGTGTTGTCCGACACCACGGCGATGGTGTCACCGGGGCGCAACCCCCAGTCGCCGGACAGCACGTGCGCGAACTGGGCCGACCTGGCCTCGAGCTCGGCGTAGGTGACCTGCTCGCCCGTCGCGGGGCGGATCACGGCGGGCTTGTCGGGCGTGGTGGCGGCGAAGGTTCCCGGGAACATGCTCCGGAGCATATATCCCACATGTGATCCGGATCACGCTATCGGGCGATCCGGATCAGCGCGACGAACGCGCGCCTTCGGGGCCGTCACTTCTGCGGGCAGCCCTCACCCCGGCACCGGGAATCCTCTCATCCATTCCGAGTGACGGGATCGGCTTCGGTAGTGACCTCCAGGTGCCCGGCGTAGCGTCGCAGGCGCCCACGAGGCGGAATCGACGCGACCGCGCGCGGTCCGCCCGCCGCCGCGATCGCGTGGTCGACGGCCACACCCACTCACTCCGAGGTCGCGCGTTTCATGAATGCCACTCCTCACACGAGCACCCCATCGACGACCGCCTCCGGATCCGACTGGTCACTGCGGCTTCCCCTCGGGGACGACGAGGTGGTCATCAACGATCGTTACGAGACACTGTCGATCGCCAACGACGTGCTCATAGCGCTGTTCTTCCTCGTCGGCAGCGTCCTGTTCCTCTCCGACTCCACCCAGACCATCGGCACCTGGCTGTTCATTCTCGGTTCAGTGGAGTTCTTGGCACGGCCCGCCATTCGTCTCGCACGCCGGATCCACCTCAGGCGGATCGGCGAGACCACGGGTAGCCGCGGCGCTGACCACGACTACTGAGCCGAGGCTCTGCTGATGTCGGGACCCAGAACGTCTGCCCGGCCCCGATCGATGGCAGACCGGCGCACTCGGACCCGGTTTGGCGGGCAGGTCAGTCTGAGCGCTTCTCGGCATACTGATCTCTCCTGCACGCCCTCGGAAAGAACGTAATGCGATTGACGGGCAGTGACCCTCATATTCCCGCGGGTGCCTCACTCGTCACCGCGACAAGAGACCGTGGAACCGGGGCACGATAATCGGACGCGCCCTGTCGAGGCCGAGAAGTTCGATCACCGCCGCGGACGCCATGTGGCCGACCATGCCGAACTTCCGTCGGAGAAATCGCCGTGAACAGCATGCATGCCACTCCAGTGCAGCGACCCGGGGGAGCGTGCGGTAGCCATGCCCGTGTGCCGCGCCTACCGTGGCGCTCACTGGATTTATTCGTCGAGATTCGATGAATTCAACGTGTCCAGTGCGGGAGTTCCCATGTTTTATCACAAGCAGAAATTGCAATTTCAGTCAAAGCCCGAGAAGCCCGATGCCGTGTATGCACGCAAGCTCCAGGAGGTCATCGGCGGTCAGTACGGCGAGATCACCGTGGCCATGCAGTACAGCTTCCAGGCGTGGAACGCCCACATCCCCGGAAAGTACCGAGACCTGCTCTTCAGCACCGCGACCGAGGAGTTCGGCCACGTCGAGATGCTCGCGACGATGGTCGCCCAACTGCTCGAGAAGGCCCCACTGGGGATCACCGATCACGCCGTTCAGAACGATCCGGCGGTGGCAGCTGTGGTCGGCGGCACCGACGTCCAGCACGGCATCCTCGCCGGCGCCGGGGCCCGGCCCGTCGACTCGATGGGCAACCCCTGGTCCGGGGCGTTCGTCACCGCGAGCGGCAATCTCCTGGCGGACATGTACGCCAACGTCAACGCCGAGTCGCAGGGGCGCGTCGCGGTCGCCCGGCTCTACCACATGACCGACGACCCGGGCATCCGGGAGCTGCTGTCGTTCCTGCTCGCCCGCGACACGATGCACCAGAACCAGTGGCTCGCGGCGATCAACGACCTCAAGGCCGAGGGCCTCGAGGAGTTGCCCGTGCCCTCGAACTTCCCCAAGTCCAAGGAGGCCGGAGAGCACGCGTACACGCTGTACAACTTCTCCGACGGGGCGACCGCCGCCGACGGTTCCTGGGCGTCCGGTCCCACGCCGGACGGCCACGGCGAGTTCTCGTACTCGGATGAGCCGCTCGAAGGCCCGCCGATGCCGCCCCCGACCCATCCGGATGCCCGCTTCTACGGCACGACAGAGCTGCCGAACACCGTGGAGAAGGTGGCGGGCACCGTCCAGGACACGCTCAACAAGGAGTGAGATCCACCCTCGGACCACCCCGGCACGCCTCATCGCGCAGGAAGCCATCGTGTGAGCGACGCACCTACTGAGTCGATCTGCGCGCGCGACGGGGTCGCGGGGGATCTCCCCCGGCCCCGTCTCCCATTCCACCGCAGCCACGTTGGCCGCGACCCCCTCACCGACCCCCTCTAGAGAAACGAGAGCGAACGTGACATCGATCGCCGACCAGACGACGACCCAGCTCGGCGGCCGCCTGAGTGTCCTGAGCCGCCAGAAGCTCGACCACGTCACACTGGACCGTCTCCTGCACCAACTCGAGCACGCCGATGCCCGGGAAGAACGACAGGTACTTCTCCGCGTGTACCGCCTGGTGTTCCCCCACGCGTTCGCCGAGGAGGCCGTGCTGTGGCCCGTGCTTCGCCGGGTCCTCCCGGACGGGCACGACCTGACCCTCGAGGTGGAACAGGAGCATCAGGAGGTCAACGAGCTGGTCGTCCGACTCGAGAACCTGCCCGCGGATGATCCTGCGAGGCCCGACCTCCTGGCGCGGTTCGTCGAGGTGCTCCGCGACGACGTCCGCGACGAGGAGGACGAACTGCTGCCCCGGCTCCAGGAGCGCCTGAGCCACGGGCGACTCACCGCGCTCGGCCTGGCCTGGGAAGTGGTCCGCCGTACCGCCCCCACACGAGCTCACCCGGTCGTCGCGCGCCGCCCGCCGGGCAACGTCGCCGCAGCACTGCCGCTGACCGTCATCGATCGCCTGCGCGACGCCCTCGAGACCGCCGCGCTGCGCCG
>NZ_JAALDW010000452.1:0-1243 GCF_014145055.1 Dietzia sp. DQ11-38-2 | reverse complement strand
GGGCCGCCGGGGTCCCGGGGCCTCGTCAGACGGTGGTGACGAGTCCCGCCAACCTCTCGGCCACCCTGCGGGCGCAGTGCGCGTCCTCCGCTTCCACCATGACGCGGACCAGTTGCTCGGTGCCCGACGGGCGCAGCAGTACCCTGCCCGTCGCCCCCAGTCGTGCCTCTTCCTCGGCCACAGCGTCACCCACCAGCGCGGACGACACGACAGCGGCCTTGTTCTCCACCGGCACGTTGATCAGGATCTGCGGGAGCACGGTCATCACTCCGGCGAGCTGGGCCAGGGAGCTACCGGTCTCCGCCATACGGGCCATGATGCGAAGGCCGGTGAGAACCCCGTCGCCGGTGGTCGCGTGGGCGGGGAGGACGAGGTGACCGGACTGCTCGCCGCCCAGGCTGTACCCACCCTCACGAAGGCGTTCCAGAACGTAGCGGTCCCCCACCTTGGTCTCGGTGACGTGGATCCCTGCGGCCTGCATCGCCACCTTGAGGCCGAGGTTGCTCATGACCGTCGCCACGAGGGTGTTCTCCACGAGTTCTCCGGCGTCCCGCATCGCCAGCGCGAGGATCGCCATGATCCGGTCACCGTCGACGACCTCACCGGAGGCGTCCACGGCCAGGCAACGATCCGCGTCGCCGTCGTGCGCGAGGCCGAGATCCGCGCCGTGCTCGAGGACGGCCGCGCGCACGTCGTCCAGGTGTGTGGAGCCGCACCCGTCGTTGATGTTGTACCCGTCGGGGCTGGAGTGGAGCTCGATCACGGTCGCCCCCGCATCACGGTAGGCGCGCGGCGCCGCCACACTCGCCGCCCCGTTGGCGCAGTCGACCACCACCCGGAGGCCGTCCAGCCGTCCCGGCGTCGCGTCGAGCAGGTGCCGGACGTATCCGTCCAGGGCGTCCTCCGACGGCGCACGTGAGATCCGGCCGACCTCCGCCCCGGTGGGTCCGGTGATCCTCCCCTCGGCGAGCGCATCCTCGATGCGGTCCTCCAGGTGGTCACCTAGCTTGTGCCCGCCGGCGGCGAAGAATTTGATGCCGTTGTCGGGCATCGCGTTGTGCGAGGCCGAGATGACCGCCCCGAGCGCCGCACCGTGCCAGGCCGTCAGATGGGCGACGGCCGGGGTCGGGAGTTCCCCGACGCACAGCACGTCCACCCCCTGGCTGGCCAGACCCGCGGCGAGCGCCGCCTCCAGCATCTCCCCCGACGCCCGGGGGTCGCGGCCCACGACGGCCAGTGGCCG
>NZ_JAALDW010000047.1:10644-13198 GCF_014145055.1 Dietzia sp. DQ11-38-2 | reverse complement strand
GCCGTGGCGGGTGACCCGGCGGTACTGGTTGAGGAACTCCGCGCCGTCGGACGACTCCGAGCAGATGCTGGCGACGGCGGCGAGGACCTTGCCCTGACCGGGGAGTTGGTCCACCGCCTTGCCGCGCGCCAGCACCAGTGCGTTACGGGCACGGGCGGCCATGAGCCACGACTGGACCAGGGCGTCGCGCTCGCTCTCCGAGATCAGCTCCGCGGCGGCGGCGGCCTCCAGCGCCTCCAGGGTCGAGGTGGTGTGCAGGCCGGGCACCCGAGCAGCGTGCTGCATGGTCAGTAGCTGGGCGGACCACTCGACGTCCGCCAGTCCACCGCGTCCCAGCTTGGTGTGGGTGGCCGGGTCGGCGCCCCGAGGCAACCGCTCGGTGTCGATCCGCGCCTTCATCCGCCGGATCTCCTGCACCACCTTCGGCGGCACCCCGTCCGCCGGATAGCGGAACTCGTCGATCATGTGCAGGAAGTCAAGACCCAGGTCGCGGTCCCCGGCCGCGAACGCCGCCCTGAGCAGGGCCTGCAGTTCCCACGTCTCCGCCCACTTGGAGTAGTAGGCGCGATAGGACGCGAGGGTCCGGACCAGTGGCCCGTTGCGGCCCTCCGGGCGCAGGTCGGCGTCGAGGTCGAGTGGGGGATCCGACGACGGCGACGAGAGCAACCGTCCCACCTGCTCGGCCACCTGGACCGCCCACCGGACGGCCTCGTCCTCCGCGACGCCCTCCACCGGGTCGCACACGATCATCACGTCCGCGTCGGACCCGTAGGACAGCTCGTCCCCACCGAGACGTCCCATCCCGATGTACGCGAGCCGGGCCGGCGGCGCCTGCCCCTCCGGGGACAGGTCCCTGATCACCGACGCCAGGGACGCCTCGAGCACCGCCCGCCACACCGCGGACAGACGCTTGCCCACCTCCGGCACGGAGATCAACCCCAGTACGTCGGCGGCCCCGATCCGGGCCAGCTCCGCTCGGCGCAGCGACCTCGCCGCGGCGATGACCTTCTCTGGGGTGCGGTGGCGGGACGCCGAGGCGGACAGCGCGGAGGCGATGTCGGAGACCTTGGACGCCACGAGCACAGGCCCCTCGGCCCCGTCGGTCAGGTCGGGGATGACCTCGGGGTTCCGCAGCAGGAGCTCGGAGACGAAGACCGAGGTGCCCAGCACCGTCACCAACCGGCGCGCCACGATGCTGTCGTCCCGCAGCACGCGCAGGAACCAGGTGATGTTCTGGTGCTCTTCGCACAGTTTCCGGTAGGCCAGGAGCCCGGCGTCCGGGTCCGGGGTGTCGGCGAGCCATTCCATGAACGCGGGCAGCAGCAGCGCCTGGATCCGGCCACGCCGGTTGTTCTGACCGGCGAGGGCTCGGAGGTGTCCGAGCGCGTGACGGGGTGCGCCGAACCCGAGTGCCGCCAGCTGCCGCTCCATCGCCTCGGAGCTCAGGGACAGGGCCTCCGCGTCGTAGGCGGCGATCGAGTCCAGCAGAGGGCGGTAGAACAGTTTGGAGTGCAGTCTGCGCACCCGGCTCCGGACCTGGCGCAGCTGCTCGAGCAACACCTCCGAGGCATCGTGCCTGCTGCTCGGACGGATGTGGGCGGACCTGGCGAGCCAGCGGTAGGCCTCCCGGTCGCCGTCCTCGGGGAGCAGGTGGGTGCGCTTGTAGCGCTGGAGCTGGAGCCGGTGTTCGAGCAGACGCAGGAACTCGTAGGCGGCCACGAGGTTGGAGCCGTCCTCGCGGGCGATGTACCCGCCCGCCCGGAGCGCGCCGAGCGCGTCCACCGTGCTGGTGACCCGGAGTTCCTCGTCGGTTCGACCGTGCACCAGTTGGAGGAGCTGGACGGCGAACTCGACGTCCCGCAGGCCTCCCCGGCCGAGCTTGAGTTCGCGTTCGCGGAGCGCCTCGGGGACGTTCTCCTCGACGCGTCGACGCATGGCCTGGACGTCCTGGACGAAATCGTCCCGTTCGGAGGCCGTCCACACCAGCGGGTGCACGGTCTCGTAGTACTCGGTGGCCAGGGCCAGGTCGCCGGTCATCGGGCGGGCCTTGAGCAGCGCCTGGAACTCCCACGTCTTGGCCCACCGCTTGTAGTAGGCCGCGTGGGACTCCAGGGTCCGCACCAGTTCGCCGGACTTGCCCTCCGGTCGCAGGGCGGCGTCCACCTCGAAGAAGGCCATGGATCCGATGCGCATCATCTCCCCGGCCACTCGCCCGGTCTTGGCGTCCGCTGGTTCGGAGACGAAGATGATGTCGACGTCGGAGATGTAGTTGAGCTCGCGGGCCCCTCCCTTGCCCATGGCCACCACCCCGAGCCGACCGGGCATGGGCGAGTCCGGGTACACCGTGGCGACGGCCACGGCGAGCGCGGCGGTCAACGCCGAGTCCGCGAGATCGGCCAGACGGCGGCCCACCTCGGCGAACGGCAACACCGGCTCGTCCTCGACCGTGGACGCCACGTCGTGGGCGGCCAGCAGCGCGACGTGGTCCCGGTAGGCCGACCGGAGCACGTTCACGGCCGCGCCACCGGTGACCCCGGCCCGGTAGGTACCGACA
>NZ_JAALDW010000047.1:0-10578 GCF_014145055.1 Dietzia sp. DQ11-38-2 | reverse complement strand
GGGGACGGCGTCGACCGCTCCCAGCATGTCTGCCAGGACGTCCTCCCGGGACGGCAGTGGCGAACGGAGCAGTGCCCAGCGGGTGGGCTGCGCGACCAGATGGTCCCCCAGTGCGCTGGACGCGCCGAGCAGTCCCAGCAGGCGTCCCCGCAACGGGAGGTCGGACCGCAGCGCCGAGTCCAACCCCGCTACGCCGGTGTCGTCGCCACCGCCCGCAGCCGGTCCCCCGCCCGACGATTCGGCCGCCAGTGCCTCCCGCAGCCGCACCAGCGTCCCCAGGGCGAGATCCGGGTCGGGTGCGCGCGAGAGCGCCCACATCAGCGGTGTGGCGTCCTCGTCGGTCCAACCCAGGTAGTGCAACCAGTCCCCGGCGCGCGCATCGAGCAGTCCCAGCCTGCCCGGGCTGGGCACCCTGGACCGCGAGGAGTCCATACTCACCGGGACCGTCCGATCAGTGCGCTGGGTGATCTCACAGCGCGAGGTAGCTACGGAGCTCGTACGGGGTCACCTCGTTGCGGTACTCCCGCCATTCCCGACGCTTGTTGCGCAGGAAGAACTCGAACACGTGCTCGCCGAGTGCCTCGGCGACGAGCTCGGACTCCTCCATCGCGTCGAGGGCCTGCTCGAGGCTCCCCGGAAGGTCGGTGTACCCCATCGCCCGTCGTTCACGCCGGCTCATGGTCCACACGTCGTCCTCGGATTCCGGGGGCAGCTCGTATCCGTCCTGGACGCCCTTGATCCCGGCGGCGATCATCACGGCGTACGCGAGGTACGGGTTGCACGCCGAGTCCGGGCTGCGGACCTCGATCCGACGGGAGGACGCCTTGTTGGGCGTGTACATCGGAACGCGCACGAGCGCCGAGCGGTTGGCACGACCCCAGGTGGCGGCGGTGGGGGCCTCGCCGCCGCCGATGAGCCGCTTGTACGAGTTGACCCACTGGTTGGTGACGGCCGAGAACTCCGGGGCGTGACGCAGGATCCCGGCGACGAACGACTTCGCGGTGGTGGACAGCTGGTACTCGTCGTCCGCGTCGTGGAACGCGTTGGAGTCACCCTCGAACAGGCTCATGTGGGTGTGCATGGCCGACCCCGGGTGGTCACGGAGGGGCTTGGGCATGAACGACGCCCACACCCCGTTGTTCATGGCCACCTCCTTGACGATGTAGCGGAAGGTCATGATGTTGTCCGCCATGCTCAGCGCGTCCGCATACCGCAGGTCGATCTCCTGCTGCCCCGGCGCACCCTCGTGATGGGAGAACTCCACGGAGATGCCCATCGCCTCCAGCGCCTCGATCGCGTGCCGCCGGAAGTGCGGAGCCGAATCGTGCACCGCCTGGTCGAAGTAGCCGCCGTTGTCCGAGGGGACGGGCTCGGCCCCGTTGGTGTCGAGGCTCTTGAACAGGAAGAACTCGATCTCGGGATGCACGTAGCAGGAGAAGCCGAGATCGGCCGCCTTGTTGAGCTGCCGGCGCAGGACGTGGCGCGGATCCGCCCAACTGGGGCTGCCGTCGGGGTTGAAGACGTCGCAGAAGATGCGCGCCGAGTGCTGGGCGCCGTCGGCATGCGCCCACGGCAGGACCTGGAACGTCGACGGATCCGGCTTGGCGATGGTGTCCGCCTCCGAGACCCGCGAGAACCCCTCGATGGCGGAGCCGTCGAAGCCGATCCCCTCCCCGAACGCCCCCTCGAGTTCTGCGGGTGCCACGGCCACTGACTTCAAGGTCCCGAGAACGTCGGTGAACCAGAGCCGGACGAACCGGATGTCGCGCTCTTCCAAGGTCCTGAGAACGTACTCCTGCTGGCGGTTCATGGGGTCCAACCTAGTGCCTGTCGTGTTACGGGCGTGTGACATCGGGCCCCCGACACGCCCACCGACCCCTCCCCGCGCCGTGCGGCCCCGGCCCAGGGACCCACGCCCCCGGGGTCGTGGCAGACTCATCGGCGACGGCGACGACCGTCACCGCCCCCTGTCCACCCGGGGACCGGCCCTCCTGCCGGCCTCGAGGTCACTGTAGGAAGGCCACACCGCCATGAGCGACAACCCAGACAACCCGGTCTACGGCTCCGGTGGTGCACCGGACGCGGGACCCCGGGGGCTGACGCGGGTGACCAGGATCCACCACCTCGCCGAACTGAAGGCCGCGGGGGAACCCTGGCCCATGCTCACCGCCTACGACTACGTCTCCGCGCGTCTGTTCCAGGAGGCCGGGATCCCGGTCCTGCTGGTCGGGGATTCGGCGGCCAACGTGGTCTACGGGTACGACACCACGGTCCCCGTGACCGAGGACGAGATGATCCCTCTGGTCCGCGCGGTCACCCGGGGAGCCCCGAAGGCGCTCGTCGTGGCCGATCTCGTTTTCGGCAGCTACGAGACCTCCCCGGCTCAGGCGGTGTCCGCCGCCACGCGGATGATGAAGGAGGGCGGCGCCCAGGCCGTCAAACTGGAGGGCGGCGTCCGGATGGCCCCGCAGATCCGGGCGATCGTGGACGCCGGGATCCCCGTGATGGCCCACATCGGCTTCACCCCCCAGTCGGTCAACGGCCTCGGCGGCTTCCGAGTCCAGGGACGCGGGGACGCCGCTGACGCACTGCGGGCCGACGCCCGCGCCGTGCAGGAGGCAGGAGCCTTCTCCGTCGTCATGGAGATGGTCCCCGCCGACCTCGCCCGGGAGGTCACCACCGAGTTGGACATCGCCACGGTCGGCATCGGCGCCGGGAACGGCTGCGACGCCCAGGTGCTGGTGTGGCAGGACATGGCCGGACACGGCACCGGGCGGACGGCGAAATTCGTCAAGCGTTACGCGCAGCTCGCCGACACGCTGCGCGACGCCGCCCGGGAGTACGGCGAGGAGGTCCGCGCCCGCGCGTTCCCCGGACCCGAGCACTCCTTCTGACGGCGCGGTCAGCCCCGATGACCCCACAGACCACGCTCCGCACCCCGTACCCGCGTATCGCGCCGTACGAGACCGGCATGCTCGACGTGGGCGACGGTCAGGGCCTGTACTGGGAGTGCTCGGGCAATCCCGACGGCGCCCCGGTGCTGTTCGTCCACGGCGGCCCCGGAGGCGGGACCACGCCGGAGCATCGCCGGATGTTCGACCCGGAGTCCTACCGGATCATCCTGGTGGACCAGCGGGGCTGCGGACGGAGCACTCCGCACGTCGCGGACGGGGCGGACCTCGCCGTCAACACCACGTGGCATCTCACGGCCGACCTCGAACGCCTGCGTGAGGCGCTGGGGATCGACCGCTGGCTGGTGTTCGGGGGATCGTGGGGGACGACGCTGGCGCTGGCCTACGCCCAGCAGCATCCCGATCGCGTCCGCGGCCTGGTGCTCCGCGGGATCTTCCTGTGCCGACCGTCGGAGATCGACTGGTTCTACCGGGGCGGCGCCGCCCACCTGTTCCCCGACGCCTGGGAGGGCTACCTGGCGCCACTCGTCGCCGCCGAGGGCGCCGAGACGGTCCATCGGGACGGCTTCGACCACGTGGCCGCCTACCACCGCCTCCTACACTGCGGTGATCCGGCAATCGAGATCGCCGCCGCGCACGCGTGGACGACGTGGGAGACCACCACCTCCACCCTGCTCCCCCGGCCTCCCGCCGCGGACGGCGACGAGGCGGACCGGTTCGCCCTGGCCTTCGCCCGCATCGAGAACCACTACTTCGTCAACGATGCGTTCCTCGGCGGGCGGGCCATCCTGGACCGGATGGACCGGGTCGCGCATCTGCCGGCCGTGATCGTCCACGGCCGCTACGACGTGGTCTGCCCGGTCGCCAACGCCTGGGAACTGCATGCGGCCTGGCCGGGCTCCGAGTTGCACATCGTCCCCGACGCCGGGCACGCGATGGCCGAGCCCGGCACCACCCATCACCTGCTCGAGGCGACCGACCGCTTCCGGCCCTGAGCCCCACGCCCGGCTCGGCGAGGGCTTTCGGGGATCAGACGACCCCGAAACGGCGCGAGGCGGCGACCGTGGCCTTCTGGTACCCCGACGGGAAGAGTCGGACCATCGCGTCGATCACGTACGCGTCGGGGCCCACCAACACACGGGCTCGGCGCCGCTCGACCGCGTCGAGGATCACCCGCGCGGCTGTCGTCGCCTCCGTCCGTGCGAACTTGGAGTCGAAGATCGCGGCGAAGGTCGCGCTGTCCAGACCCTCGGCCGCGCCGGCGCTCCTGGCGACCGCGGTCTTTATGCCACCGGGGTGGACACAGGTGACGTCCACGGGCTGGCCACCGGCGAGCATCTCCATCCGCAGCGATTCGGTGAACTGCTGCACCGCCGCCTTGGCCGCGTTGTAGGCGTTCTGTGTGGGCACCGAGAGGATCGCGAAGATGCTGGAGATGTTGACGATGTGTCCGTCCCCGGAGGCGATGAGGTGCGGCAGGAACTCCTTGGTGCCGTGGACGACCCCCCAGTAGTCCACGTCCATCACGCGGGCGATGTCCTTGTACCCGGACTGCGCGACCGACCCGGTGAACGCGATCCCGGCGTTGTTGACGACGAGGTGGACCACGCCGAACTGCTCGACCACGCGGCCCGCGTACTCGGCGACGGCGGCCTGCTCGGTGACGTCGAGCCGGTCGGAGTGCACCTCCACCGACGATTCCGCTCCGATCAGCCTCACCGTCTCGGCCAGTCCGTCGACGTCCACGTCGCTCAGGGCCAGCCGGGCCCCCCGCCGCGCCGCCTCCCGCGCGAGCTCACGGCCGATGCCGGAGCCGGCCCCGGTGATGACGACGACCTTGCCGTCCATCTGCCAGCGGGGACGGCGGGAGGTCAGGCCACCCAGGGCGCCGAGCACCCTGGTGATCGGCGCGCTCACCGGAGCGCCTCCTGCCCGGTGGGCACGGCGGCGGTTCGGTCGACCTCGGTCCGGCGGTAGGCGCTCACATCGAACTCCCTCGTCTGGTTGCGGAAGGTGAAGGTGAAATCGGGCCACACGGCCGGGGCGTTGCCCTTGGCGTCCAGGTACCAGCTCTTGCAGCCGGTCAGCCAGACCGTCTTGCCGGTGTTCTCGCGCAGCTCACGGTTGTACGCGTTCTGGACCGCCGCTCGGACGTCGACCGTCTGCAGGCCGCGGTCGCGCATGGCGCGGATCGCGTCCACGAGGTAGTTCAGTTGGGACTCGATCATGTAGATGATCGACGAGTGACCGAGGCCCGTCGCGGGACCCATGAGGACGAACATGTTGGGGTATCCGGCGACGGTGGTGCCCTTATAGGCCTCCATCCCCTCGCTCGCCCAGGTGTCCGCGAGGGTTCGTCCCGCCGAGTCGCGGACGCGCTCGAAGAACGGCGAGTCCGTGACGTGGAACCCGGTGGCCACCACCAGCACGTCCGCCGGGTGCTCCGCGCCGTCGGAGGTGACGATCCCGGTCTCTGTCACCCGGCTGATGGGCGTGGTCACCACGTCGACGTTCCGGCGACCGAGCGCCCGGTACCAGGTGTTGGACAGCAGGATCCGCTTGCACCCGATCTCGAAGTGCGGGGTCAGAGCGGCCCGCAGCTCGGGGTCGCGCACCGACATCGCGAGGTGCGCGCGCCCGAGCGCCTTGATCGGGGCGAGGGCGGCCCGGGTCCGGGTCAGTCCCACGACCTGGAGCTCACGGCTCGCGTACTGCAGGCCCCGGACCGCGCGCTGCAGACCGGGGACCCTGCGGTAGAGGGCGCGCTCGAACCCCGGGTACTTCCGGTCGATGCGGGGCAGCACCCAGGGCGCGGTGCGTTGGTAGACGTCCAGGTGCTCGACGGCCGGGGCGATGGACGGCACCACCTGGATCGCGGAGGCTCCGGTGCCGATCACCGCGACGCGCCGACCCGCCAGGGGGACCGAGTGGTCCCAGCGGGCAGTGTGGAAGACGGGGCCCGCGAAGTCGTCGATACCGTCGATCTCCGGGAGCTTGGGCTCGCACAGCGCACCGACGCCCAGGACCAGCACTCGCGCGTCGTACTCCCCCGCCGTGGTGCTCACCGTCCACCGGCCGCGGTTCTCGTCGTACTGCGCCGAGGTGACGTCGACGCCGAACCTGATCTTGTCCCGGACCCCGTGGTCGTGCGTGACGCGACGGATGTAGTCGTAGATCTCGCCCTGGGGGGAGAACGCCCGCGACCACTCCGGGTTGAGGGCGAAGGAATACGAGTACAGGTGGGATGGCACATCGCACGCCGCCCCCGGATAGGAGTTGTCGCGCCAGGTGCCACCCACGTCCTGGCCCCGCTCGACCACGATGAGGTCGTCTACCCCCTCCTCGGTGAGTCTGATGGCCGCCCCGAGTCCGGAGAATCCGGCCCCCACGACGAGGACGTCGACTCGTGTCGTCTGATCCACTTCTTCTCCCCACGGCGAGCATGTGATCGGAACCACTGCGATCTTACCCGCAAGTAAGTCCGAGCCGGCACGGGACGTCGACAAATGGTGGGTGGCGGCCCGGTCGCGACGCACCGGACCCGATGTTCACCCGGGCCTGATACAACCAGTCCATGACGATCAGCGAGACGGTGGAGATCGAGAGCAAGTTCGAGGTCGACCCCGACACCCCGATCCCCGCCGCGGACGCCTTCGCCCCCCTGCTCGCGGACGACCCCGTCGTGCACGAACTCTCGGCCACGTACTACGACACCGCCGACCTCAGCCTCACCCGCCACAAGGTCACCCTCAGACGCCGTACCGGCGGCGACGATTCCGGCTGGCACCTCAAGCTCCCCTCCGAGGCCGGACGGGTGGAGCTGCGGCTCCCGCTCGACCACGGCGACGACGTTCCGGCCGAACTCGTGGCCGCGGTGGCAGGGCTGGTCCGCCGCCGACCGCTCGCGCCCGTGGCCCGCGTGAACAACAGGAGACATGTGATGCTCCTGCGCGATCCCGACGGAGCCGCCGTCGTGGAGTTCTGCGACGACCGCGTCTCGACGCAGTCGTTCGCCACCGGGAACGCGGACGGGGACTGGCGGGAATGGGAGGTGGAACTGGTCGATCCGTCCCGGCCCGGAGCGAGGGGCCATCTCGACACCGTCGCCACCGCGTGCACCTCCGCCGGGGCCACGACCTCGTCGTCGTCGTCCAAACTCGCCCGCGCCCTCGGCCCCCTCCCCTCGCCGGACGACGCGGGCGTCTCCGCGGTGAGGGACGCCCTGCGGGAGGACCTCGACAAGGTACTCGACCACGATCCCGCCGCCCGGCGCGTCACCATGGTGGGCGTTCACCAGATGCGCGTGGCGGTCCGTGGCCTGCGCAGCACCATCAGCTCGTTCGCCGAGGAGCTCGAGGCGGAGACCGAGGGCACGGAGATCGACCTGGCCGACCTGCTCGACGAGCTCAAGGTTCTCGCCGCGGTCCTGGGTAAGGTCCGCGACATCCAGGTGGTCGACCAGCGGCTCGGAGGGCTGGCCGCCGAGTACCCGGACGACGTCGTGAGCCCGCTGACCAGGCAGCGACTGAGCGACGAGCTCGCTTCCGAGGAGCGACGTGCCGGCGCGCGGGTGACGGAGGCGTTGGGGTCCGACCGCTACCTCGCCCTGCTCGACCGGCTGCACCTGCTCGTCGACGTCGCCGGCACCGGCTCGGGTGGCCGCTCCGGCACCGACTCGGGCTCCGGATCGGGGCCCCGTTCCGGGGACACCGCGCCGACCTCGAAGAAGCGCAGGCGCGAGGCCCAGGACATGGTCCTGCGAGGAGTCGACCGACAGTTCGCCAAGTTCACCAAGGCCCGCACCCGCACCGAGCGCGACCTCGACTCGCTCGAGCTGACCCTGGCCCAACGCGAGGAACTGACCCACGTGGTCCGTAAGCGCGCCAAGGCACTGCGGCGCAACGTCGGCGCCCTCCGGGAGTCGGACGGACTGACCGTCGCGCCGCTGCGCACCGCGTGCCAGCGACTGCACACCGTGCTCGGCGACGTCCAGGACAGCGTGACCGCCCGGATGTGGATCCGGCGGATCGCCAGGCGGGCGGAGTCCGCGGGCGAGCCGACCTTCGGTTTCGGCGTGCTCTTCGAGCACGAGCGCGGCTTCTCCGAGCGCGCGCTGGCCGGGTTCGAGAGCGATGCGGCCACCGTCACCGCCGCCTACCGAGAGCTGTCGGAATCCCGGCGCGCGGCGCGGCGGAGGAAGACGACGAACAAGAAGAAGAAGAAGAAGAAGGGCACCGGCACGTAGCGCCGCCCTTCTCAGTCCTTCTCGTCCTCTGCGTCCCACGCCTCGTTGCGGGCCTTCGCCTTGTCCAGCGCGGCCTCGGCCTCGCCGCGGGTGGCGTAAGGGCCCATGCGGTTGTCCCAGTTGGTCACCTTGCCCTGCAACGCCTGGCCCGTGCCGATGTCGTAGTACCACTGTTCTTCCGACATGACGGGCCTCCTGGGATCGTCCGGTGATCTGCCGACCCGTCCGACTCTACCCGGGGTTGCGACCCGGCTGGCTCCGTCTCACCGACTTGCGCGCCCACTTCGGCTCGCGCGGCGGATTCGCCCGGGGATTCCGGCGATGCGCGTGCGGAATGGACCCGAGACGCCGCGCAAGCCCAGCGAGGCGCGCACACGTCAAGATCGAGGCGAACGAGCCGGCCTGTAAGCCGGATCCTGTGCCCCTCCGCGGACGGAGAGGCGACGACCATCCATCTGGGCACACCGTCACCGGGTACCTCGAGCGGTCCACCCGCGGACTCGGGCGAGCAGCCCTCTCGTGCATCTCTGCACTCCATCCGCGCAGCCGCACCGCGGGCGGTGCGGCCTTCGACCTTGCTCCGGGTGGGGTTTACCTAGCCGCCCCGGTCACCCGGGGCGCTGGTGCGCTCTTACCGCACCGTTTCACCCTTACCGCGCTCGCGGGCGCGGCGGTCTGTTTTCTGTGGCACTGTCCCGCGGGTCACCCCGGGTTGCCGTTAACAACCACCCTGCTCTGTGGAGTCCGGACTTTCCTCGGACCGGGGCCTGCCACCTGGTGGCGCCGGTTCCCCTGCCCGCGGCCGTCCGGCCGACTCGTTCGCCCTGGCGAGTCTAGTCGAGGTGCGAGGTGTCGTTGACCAGGTGCACCGACGTGGGACCGTCGGGATAGAACCGCACGTCGGACACCGAGGCCAGGTCCAGGTGGAGCCGGAATAGCAGCTCGTCGCCGGCGTCGAGGGCCGCCCTGATCGCGAGCTTGATGGGCGTGACGTGACTGACCACGGCCACCACGCCGCCCGGGTTCTCGGAGACGATCCGGCGCAGTCCCCGCTCGACCCGGGCGCGGACCACGGCGAAGCTCTCGCCCCCGGGGGGCGGCACGGCGGTGTCAGACATCCAGCGTGAGTGCAGAGCGGGGTCCTGCTCCGCGGCCTCGGAGAAGGTCAGACCCTCCCAGAGTCCGAAATCCGTCTCGATGAGGTCGTCCTCGACAACCAGCGGGACTCCCGTCGCCTCGGCGGCCCGCTCGGCGGTCCCCAGGCACCGGCGCAGCGGGGAGGAGACGACCGCCGAGAGCCCGGGGAGGCGGGCCAACCGCTCTGCGGTGCGCTCGGCCTGGAGCACGCCCAGCTCTGTGAGGTCGGGGTCACCCTGTCCGGAGTACCGGCGGTCCACCGAGAGCGGGGTCTGACCGTGACGGGCCAGCACGATCCGGGTGGGGCTCCCGGCCGCGCCCGTCCAGCCGGGACCCCCGCTCACGAGTTGGCAGTGCGGACGACGATCACGCCGCACTCCGGGCAGGTCAGGACGTCGTCGGCGGGTGCCGTACGGAACGCCGACACGGTGGTGCGGTCGAGATCGATCGCGCAGGCCGAGCACCGGCCGCCGTTGAGGATCGCCGCACCCACGCCGGCCTGCTGTGCACTACGGGTATAGAGGTCGAGTAGGTCCGCGGGGAGGTCCTCCGCCTGGCGGGCCCGCTCGGCGGTCGTGGCGGTGACGGAGTCCTCGAGGTGGGCGAGTGCCGTGTCGCGGACGGTGGTGGCCATTCCGAGGCGGGCGTCCAGGTCGGTGATGATCGCGCCGGAGTGGCGGACGTCGGCGTCCACCGCCTCGTGGCGCTCGGTCAGCTCGGAGAGTTCGGCCTCCAGGTTCTCCTGACGACGGTGGAGCGATGCCAGCTCGTACTCGAGCTCGGTGGCCTGCCTGTCGGACAGGCCGCCGGCGGCCAACGCCGCGGAGTCGCTCTCGCGACGCCTCCGCACGGCGTCGAGGTCCGAGCTCAGCTTGGCGATCGCGCGATCCAGGTCCTCCACGTGTATCCGAGCCCGCGCGGCGGACTCCACGGCAGCCCGGCGCTCGGCCTCCAACGTGTCCACGGTGGCCTGCTCCGGGAGGGAGCGCCGACGGTGGTCGAGGGAGCCCAGGCGCAGGTCGAGCTCGGCGAGGTCGACGAGTCGACGCTGGAGGGTGGGATCGGCCTTCATGAGGGCCAAGACTACCGCCCGTCGCCCGCCGTCCCCGACGCCACCGTCCAGGGGTCGGTGCGCAGGTCGCAGACGGTCGCCGCGACCCCGACCCCCTCCTCGAGCAACGCCGCGGCCTGCGCACACCACGGGTACTCGAGTGCCCAGTGCGCCGCGTCCACCAGCGCCGGGCCGCCTCCCCGCAGGTGCTCGTCGACGACGTGGTGACGCAG
>NZ_JAALDW010000451.1:0-6685 GCF_014145055.1 Dietzia sp. DQ11-38-2 | reverse complement strand
CACGCGGTGAGCAGGGGCACGAGTTCGCGGCCGATACCGCCGGCGCCGATGATCGCGACCGAGGCGCCGCGGAGGGTGCGGACGGCGGGGTCGACGGCGGCCTTGGCCCAGCGGGTGTGGGCCGACCGGACGACTTGGCGGGTGCCCGCGAGAAGCAGGGCGAGTGCGTGCTCGGCGACTCCACGGGCGTAGAAGCCGGAGGCGTTGGTCCAGGTCCGGCGGTCGTCGAGTAGTCCGGCGGCGACGAAGTGCTCGATTCCCGCGGTGCTCAGCGCCACCCACTCGACGTGGTCGGGAAGCGCGGGGAAACCGTCAGGACCCCCGATCCACACCAGGATCCTGGCCTCGTCCAGAGACACCACCGAGCCGCCCGCGCCCTCCACCGCGTCGACGAGGTGGGGGTCGCGGGTCGGCTCGACGGCCACACGCAGGCCGGTGGCGTCGCCCGGGGTGGGGCTCATGTCGGCAGGGCCTTCTTTCCCGTCTCGGTGATGGTGGACACGGTGAGGAGCCCGATCAGGCAGACCCCGATCACCCAGTATGCGGGCGCCATGCCGCTGCCGGTCCAGGCGACGAGCTGGGCGGCGAAGTACGGGGCGGTCCCGCCGGCGATGATGGTGCCGATGTTGAAGCCCAGGGCGACGCCGGTGTAGCGGACGCGTCGGCCGAAGAGCTCGGTGAACAACGGGAACGCGGGAACCTGGACCACGCCGTTGAGCACCATGTAGACGAAGTACACCAGACCCACCACGAGGATGCTCTGTGTGGCGCCGAGCAGCATGAACACCGGAACCGCGATGACGATGTAGGACAGGTACCCGGCGACCAGCACGGGCTTGCGGCCGAAGCGGTCGGTGAGGGCGCCGCTGATCGGGAAGGTGGCGCACGCGCAGGCGATCGCGATGGCGGAGGTCCAGTAGACGGCGCTCTTGCCGAATCCGAGATCGTTGGTGAGGTAGACGCTGAAGTAGGTCAGGGCGATGTAGCCGGAGCCGTTCATGGCCACCGCGACGCCGACGACCTTGGCCACGGACCAGGGGTGGTCGCGCAGGACACCGAGGAGGGGGTTCTTGACGACCTCCTTCTTCTTGGCCATCGCCTCGAACTCGGGTGTGTCCTCGAGCTTCATCCTGATGCGCAGGCACACGAAGGCCAGGGGGAGGGCGAGGAGGAACGGGATGCGCCAGCCCCACGAGGACATGGCCTCCTCGCCGACGAGCAGGGTGACCAGGCCGACGACGGCGGCGGCCACCGCGAACCCGAGCGTGGCGCCGATCGGGGTGAAGGAACCGAAGAAGCCCCGTCGGCCGGCGGGCACGGTTTCGGCGATGTAGGTCGCCGCGCCACCGATCTCGCCGCCGGCGGAGAAGCCCTGTGCCAGGCGGACCAGGACGAGCAGGATCGGTGCGGCGACGCCGATGGCGGCGTGGGTCGGGAGCATTCCGAGGATGCCGCTGGCCACGCCCATGGCCACGACGCTGGCGATGAGCGCCGTCCGGCGGCCGATGCGGTCACCGAGGCGACCGAAGAAGATCCCGCCGACCGGCCGGGCCACGTAGGCGACACCGAAGACGGCCAGGGTCGACAGGATCGACGCCGCGGGGTCCTGCGAGGGGAAGAAGAGCGGGGCGATGAAGACCGCCAGGAACCCGTAGACGGCGAAGTCGTAGTACTCGATGAGCGTGCCGACCCCGCCCGCGAGCGCGGCCCGGCGGGTGAGCCTGGGGTCGGGGGTGCGCCGTGTCGACTCCGCCGTGGGGTGGTCGGCGTCAGGTGGTGCCGCTGCTGCGTGGTGCTGCGGCTGATGTACCTCGGTCATGGTGTCGCGTCCTTGTCGGTCAGGAGGGGCAGGCAGGGGGCGGTGAGGTGGAGCAGTGGAAGGGGGTTCAGGTCCGCGCGGGGGCGTGCTCGGCCAGTAGCAGGTCGTACGAGCTGCCGGCCTCGATGATCGCGACGGTACGAGGGTTGGGCGGGGTGCCCGTGATCCGGGTGCCGGTGGCGGCTTCCAGGGTCGCGGTGCGCCAGTCGAGCGTGACCTCGTCGCCGCGCGAGACCGCCGCGGTGACCCCCGGGATGGTGATCAGGGGCATGCCGTTGAAGGTCTCGCCGCGCCAGAAGCCGGGGGAGAACGATTCGGCGACGACCGCGGCGATCCCGAGGTCCCGGAGGGCGATCATCGGCGGGTAGTGCGGGTGGCCGTAGCCGAAGTTCCGGCCCCCCACGACGATGTCGCCGGGCCGGACGCGCTCGGCGAAGCCGGGGTCGAAGTCCTGCATGCAGGCCGCCCGCAACAGCTCGCGGTCGTAGGTCTTGATGTTGGCCACGCCCACCACGAGATCGATGTCGAAGTCGTCCCCGAAGACCCAGGCGACGCGGCCGGTGATGACGTCGGGCGGCGGCGGGTACGCGCTCATCGGGACGCCTCCCCGATGGTGCCGGTGATCGCACTGGCGGCGACGGTGTAAGGCGAACCCATGTAGATGTTCGCCTCGGGACTGCCCATCCGGCCGGTGATGTTGAGGACGCCGGTGGAGATGCAGTTCTCGTCGGGCTGGAGGGGTTGTTGGTAGCCGAAGCAGAAGTCGCAGCTGGACTCGGCGATCGTCGCCCCGGCGGTGCGCAGGACGTCGAGGATCCCCTCCGCCTCGGCCTGGGCGAACACCTTCTTGGACGTCGGGACGATGTTGAGCTCGACCGTCGGTGCGACCTTCCGCCCGTCGAGCACGAGGGCGGCCGCCCGGAGATCCTCGATCCGTCCGCTGGCACACGACCCGATGAAGGCGCGGGTGATGGGCGTGCCCTCGAGTTCGGCCGCCGTCGAGGTGTTGGCCACGCGCGCCGAGCCCGGCCGGACGACGCGGGGCACCAGCGTCGACAGGTCGATGCTGTGGCGCGCGGCGTAGGTGGCGTCGGCGTCGGGATAGACGGGGTCGAACTCTCCGCGAGCGACCTCGGTGGCGTAGGCGATCGAGACGTCGTCGGGCTCGAAGATCGCCGACACCGCCCCGGTGAACATCGCCATCCCGCACAGGCCCTGTCGGTGGTCGATCGCCATGTCGCGGGCGCCCGGACCGCCGAACTCCATGACCTGGTGGGCGCATCCGTCGGCGCCCACCAGCTCGATGATGGTGTGGACCAGATCGCGACTGTCGACCCCGTCCGGGAACGTCCCCGTGAGCTCGAACCGGGTGGTCCGGGGGATGTCGACGTGCACCTGCCCGGTGACCCATGCCTCGATGAGGTCGCGTCGGATCCCCCAGCCGAGGGCGTTGAAGGCGCCCACCCCGCTGATGTGGCCGTCGAAGTGGACCAGGAAGTCGCCGGGGGTCGCCAGGCCGAGCTCAGCGGTCAGCTGGTGGCCGATCCCCTCGGCCTCGTGGAGTTCGATGCCGTAGAACTCGCACCACTCCCGGGTCACGGTGTGGACCTCGGTCTCCCGCTGGTCCTTCCTGGTGAGCATGTGGTCGATAAAGACGACGTACCGGCCGGGGTCCTCGAGCGTGGTGATGCCGAAGTCCTCGTGCATCTGCCGGAACATGACGTCGGTGTACCCGGGGAAGTCGTAGGCGATCATCCGCGAGGGCCGGACGGCGTGGTTCTCCCCGGCGCGCACGGTGGGATGGTCGGTGGCCCTGGCGAGGATCTTCTCGGCGATCGTGAAGCCCATCGGTCACGCCCCCTTCGCGGGTAGGTACTCGTTCTGCATCGCCTCGATCTCGGGGAAACCGATCATTTCGACGAACTCGTGGTGGGCCATCGCGTCCGCGCTCACCTCGGCCGGAGGTTCACCCGCCGCGAGGCGACCCAGCACGGTCCGGCCGGCACCGGTGGCGGCCATGAGCAGTTGGGTGGGCAGCAGCGCCAGTCGCACGCCGATCTGGTCCAGGACCTCGGGGGTGAACTCCCGCTCCGTCCAGGTGGACGCGGTCAGCGTGGCCATGAGGGGGACGCCGACCTCGGAGTGGCAGCGCTGCCATTCCTCCACGGTGCTGAAGGTCTTGGTGACCGGCATGATCATGTCGGCGCCGGCCTCGACGTAGGCCCGGCCGCGCCGGAGGGCCTCCTCGCCGGTGGCGTCCGTTCGGGCGATCAGCAGGACGTCGTCCGGGGTGGTGTCGCGGACGGCGCGAATCTTGCCCACCGCCTCGGGGACGGGGATCAGGTCGACGGGTTCGCCCACGCAGATCGGGCACGACTTGGGGGAGACCTGGTCCTCCATGAACATGCCCTGTACGCCGGCCTTGACGAACATCGTCGCCGTGCGGGCGGCGTTGACGGCGTTGCCGTAGCCGGTGTCGATGTCGGCGACCACCGGGAGTGCGGAGGCGGCGGTGATGGTGCGGATCGCGGTGAGGTTCTCGCTCATCGTGTAGAGCTCGGCGTCGGGGAGCCCGAGGGCGGCGGAGATCGCGAAGCCGGAGGCGCACAGTGCGTCGAAGCCGGCCTGCTCTGCCAGTCGCGCCGTCAGTCCGTCCCAGACCCCCGGCGCGTACACGAGCCTGTCCGAGGTGAGGTCCTTCAGGGTGGGCGATGTCATGCCGCTCACCTCCATTTCGTATAGCGGAACGCATTTCGTAATGCGGTACGAAACTAAACGTGGTCCGCGTCACATGTCAAGCGCGGGCGGTCGGGGTGGAACCGCGGCCGGCTGCCTACGATGGCGGGACCACCCGACACCCCGGACAGAACAGGACCTCGCCGTGCCCAGTCCGCCCAGGCCGCCGTCGCCCGCATCCGACGCATCGCAGAGCAGGGAACTGGTGGGTGCCCTTCTCAAGGCCTGCGCGCTCCTCGACCACTTCGGCGCCGACCGCTCCACGTGGACGCTCACCGAGCTGACCGAGGTCAGCGGCATGAACAAGACGACCGTGCACCGGCTCATGGCGACCCTCATCCACGCGGGGTGGGTCGATCGCACGCCCGAGGGCGGCTACCGGGTGACCGTGCGACTGTTCGAGATCGGGGCGTCGGCCCTGGCGGACCTGGACATCCGCTCGGCCGCCCGGTCGTTCCTGACGGGGCTGGTCGCGGAGTTCGGCGATACCGCGTACCTCATGGTCCCGGCGGAGGAGGGCGCCGTGTGCATCGACAAGGTGGAGGGGAGCGGAAGCCTCGTCGTCGCCGGGATCAACATCGGGACCGTCCTGCCGTACCACGCCGCCGCCGGCCCGGTCGCGATGCTGGCCCACTCCCCGCAGCTGCGGAACGCGTGGATCCGGCCGGGCCTGCACACCTACACCTCCCGTACGGTGCACGAGCCGGGCGAGCTGATCGCCCACCTCGACGAGGTGCGCGCCGCCGGTTACTCGCTCAGCGAGTCCGACTTCCTCGAGGGGGTGTCCGCCGTCGCCGCGCCGATCCTCGACGACGACGGGTCCGTGCTGGGGTCGATCAGCATCGGGGGTCGCTCCGAGAACTTCTCCGGCGAGATCCTCGAGGCCAAGATCGCGCACGTCACGCGGGCCGCCCTCCGGATCTCGGCGGCACTGCGAGCCGCGCGCGGGTGACCGAGGCCCGGGCCCGGGTCAACTACTCTTGACACTAGAAGTCAAGCCTGCTTAACATCGGGCCATGGCAGTTCGGGAGTCCGACGTGACCGGGCCGAACCCGGTCAGGGAGTACCGCAAAGAGAAGCGGGTCACCCAGGCGGAGCTCGCCGAGGCGGTGGGAGTCAGCAGGCAGACGATCATCGCGGTCGAGCGGGGCGACTACTCGCCGTCGGTGTACTTGGCGATTCGCATCGCGCGGGTCCTGGAACGGTCGGTCGAAGAGCTATTCATTCTGGAGGAGGAACCCCGATGACTCAGCGTGACAGCGTGTTCGACCGGTGGTCGGACCGGGTGATGAACCTCGACAGCCCGGTGTACGGCGATGAGCGGGAGCGCACGGTCTTCATGGAGGCGAGTTCGTTCGGCCTGACCATCGGGCTGTACGCGGGATTGGCGGGAGCCGTCGTCTCGGCGGCGTTCGGCCTGATCCTGCTCCCGACGGTGCTCCTTGTGCTCACCATCCTGCCCGCGGCGGCGACCCAGTGGTATGCGCGGCGGCGGGGTGTCCACCTCAACGCTCTCGTCGAGCGGTCCGGGGCCAGGTCGGCGATGGTGACCATGGTCGGCGGGTGCGCGCTCGTCGCCCTGGTCTTCGCCGCGATGACCTTCACCGTCTTCGCTGGTCAGCCGCTCCTGCCGACCCCGTCCGTCACGCTGACACCCGGGGAGGGTCCGCTCGGCGGGGCGGCACAGGGCGCCGTGATCGGCGGGATGATCGGTGCGGTAGCCGGGATGATCGGGTCGGTCGTGAGCTACCGCAAGGCCAGCCGCGGGAAGTAGCAGCGGCGTGATTGGTCCTCACCGCGGGCCGGGGTGCGGAGGCGAGCCGATGCACGATTCCGACCGGTCGTGCCCCGTGCAGGTCCGGTGGCATAGTGGGGACGGCAAGCCCCATCGTGTCCGGGCCAGCCCGGGCACGTGGCGACACCGCACGAATCCGCGCAGGTCAGCGCCTGCGCCGACGAGAGGATCGCACATGGCTATCAACGACGACGACATGACGACCACCGGCAACTCGGGCGAGGGCGTCGCCGACGGCGGTTCGAACCCCGGCGGCCACGACGGCGGTGCCGACGGCTCCGCCCAGCACACGAAGGGTGAGGGCGAAGGCCTCGCCGACGGCGGCTCCAACCCGG
>NZ_JAALDW010000450.1:0-1216 GCF_014145055.1 Dietzia sp. DQ11-38-2 | reverse complement strand
CGGGCGCCGAGGCGGGAGGACAGGTCGTCGACGAAGCCGTCCAGCACCCCCGAGGAGGAGCGGTACGACCCCTCGCCGTCCGCGACGATGATCCGCATGGTGTCCACCTCTCCGGCGGCCCGCGGCCTCGGCCAGGGGGCTGGCGCGGGATATGCCTGTCCCCCGAAAGTAGGACAGGCATGCGGTCGTGTCAATAAGTATTCATTGATAACTCCTGCGTTGCGGTATCACCACCCCCGCCGCGGCCGTCCCGCGACCCGTCCCGTCTCACCCCTTGGCGGCCGCCACGATCACCTGCGCCGCATCATCGGCCACCCGGAACGCCGTGGTCTCACCGAACACCGTCGCGGCGACCTGCGCCCCCTCGTAGAGCTGGTGGACGGCCGCCGCCACGGCGGGGTCACCACCGACGAGCTCAGCGAGCAGCCTCCGCATCCACCGCTTCTCCTCCCTGATCGTCTCGGCGGCGGCAGAACGCCCCGCTCCCCCGACCTCGGCCCACGCGTTGACGAAAGCGCATCCGCGCCGGTTCGGCCCGGCCCAGTCCTCGGCCCGCCGGAAGAACCGGGGCAGGGTCCACTCCGTCGCGTCGAGATGATCGACGAGATACTGCTGCCACCGGCTGCCGCGTCGCCGCAGGTACGCGTCGACGAGGCCGTCCTTGGACCCGAAGCGCTGATAGAGCGTGCGTTTGGTCGTCCGCGCCTGCTCGGCGATGAGTTCGACGCCCACTGCGGTGATGCCCCGCGAGTAGAAGAGCTCGTCGGCCGCCAGGAGGATGCGCTCCCCCACCTCGGTCGTGGGGATGATCGGCCACGGCTCAGGGGTCACCCGGTCCTCCTCGGGACAGTGCACTCCCCGGCGGTGCCCGACGGGTGCACTGACAGTATACCGATCGGTATGCTTTGCTCGGGCCGTGGACAGGATTCTGGTGGCCGGCGCCTTCGTGGTGTTGTGGAGTTGCGGTTTCGTGGGTGCCGCGTGGGGTACGGCGGACACCGAACCCGCGGGGCTGCTGGCGTGGCGGTACGTCATCACCGCCGGCGTCCTGCTCTCGGTGGTCACGGTGCTCGGCAGCCGGATCGGCCGTCGTGATCTCGGGCGGCAGTGCGTTCTGGGCCTCACCGCGCACGGGATGTTCCTCGGGGGCCTGTTCGCCGCGTCCGCGGCCGGGGTGGACGCGGGGACGGCTGCGCTGGTGTGTTCGGCCCAGCCG
>NZ_JAALDW010000449.1:3886-6456 GCF_014145055.1 Dietzia sp. DQ11-38-2 | reverse complement strand
CCGGCTGCGGCGACCCGGGTCCGGGCGGGCGGATCTCGCCGCCCACCGCCCCGCGGAGTCCACGACATGAGCACGCACGGTGCCCCCGAGACCGTCCTGCGCGCACACCGCGCGGTGATCGGCTCCGAGATCGTGCCGGCAGCCGTCACGGTCTCGGACGGGATCATCCTGGCCGTCGAGACCGGCCCCGCGGCCCCGACCTCCCCGACCCCGGCCGGTACGCACGTCGTGGACCTGGGTGACGACGTGGTGCTGCTCCCCGGCCTCGTCGACACCCACGTCCACATCAACGAACCCGGCCGCACGGACTGGGAGGGCTTCGCCAGCGCCACCCGGGCCGCGGCGTGTGGCGGAGTGACCACCCTGATCGACATGCCGCTCAACTCGAACCCCGTCACCACCACGCCCGGCGCGCTGGACGCGAAACTGGCCAGTGCGAGCGGCACACTCCGGGTGGACACCGGGTTCTGGGGCGGAGCCGTGCCCGAGAACCTGGGCCGTCTACGCGAACTCTGGGACCGCGGGGTGTTCGGGTTCAAGTGCTTCCTGCTCGACTCCGGGATCGACGAGTTCCCGCCACTGGACGCCGCGCAGATGGTGGCGGCCATGGAGGAGATCGCCGGGTTCGACGGGCTGCTGATCGTCCACGCCGAGGACGCCGGCACCATCGACGCGCAGCCGCCGGCGTCCGGGCCCGCGTACGCGGGATTCGTCGAGTCCAGACCGGTCGCCGCAGAGGTCCGTGCGGTGGCGCAGGTGATCGACGGCGTCCGCCGCACCGGATGCCGGACCCACATCCTCCACCTCTCGGCCGCCGACGCCCTCCCGCTGATCCGTTCGTCCAAGGCGGAGGGGTTGCCCCTCACGGTGGAGACGTGCCCGCACTATCTGTCGCTGTTCTCCGAGGAGATCCAGCCCGGCGCCACCCACTACAAGTGTTGCCCGCCGATCCGTGAGGCCGGTAACCGCGAGCGGCTCTGGGAGGGGCTGCGGGACGGGACCATCGATCTGGTGGTCTCCGACCATTCGCCGTGCGTTCCCGAACTCAAGCGCTTCGACACCGGTGACTTCGGCCAGGCCTGGGGCGGGATCGCCTCGGTGCAACTGGGCCTGCCGATCATCTGGTCCGAGGCGCGACTGCGCGGGCTGGGGTTGCCCGATGTCGTCCGGTGGATGTCGTCCGGCCCCGCCGAGTTCGCCGGGCTTCGAGATCGCGGGTCGATCCGCCCGGGCGCCCGCGCCGACCTGGTGGTCCTGGCCCCCGACGAGGCGTTCGTGGTCCTGCCCGAGCGGTTGCAGCACAAGAACCCCGTCACCGCGTACGCCCAGCGGGCACTCGGCGGAGTCGTGCGCGAGGTCTACCTCGCCGGCCGCCGCGTGGACCTCGACGGCCCCGCCTCCGGTACCGCGGTCTTCCGCCCGACACCACCCGAGCCAGCTGTGCCACCTTCACGAACGGAACTGACCGGATGACACCACCGATGCCTGAGCCCGATTACCTCGCCCTGCCCGACCTCGCCTCCCGCGAGCTGGCCGGCAGTGTCGTCTACGCCGACGATGAGTTCTTCGCCGAGAAGGAGAACCTGATCCTCGCCTCCGATCCGGTGTTCGATCCGGCCCTGTTCGGACACAAGGGCAAGGTCTACGACGGCTGGGAGACCCGCCGGCGGCGCTCGCCCGGGCAGGACGCGGCGATAGTCCGTCTCGGGGTGCCGGGCGTGGTGCGCGGGGTCGTGGTGGACACCGCCTTCTTCCGCGGCAACTACCCCCCGCAGGTCGCCGTGGACGGCGCGTGGATCGACGGTTACCCGGGGGTCGACGACCTCGCGGGTGCCCGCTGGCGGCAGCTGGTACCCGAGGCGGAGGCGGCGGGGGACACGCGCAATCACTTCGCGGTGCCCGACGCCGCGCCGGTGACCCATGTGCGGCTGCGGATGATCCCCGACGGTGGTGTCGCGAGACTGCGGGTTCACGGCGACCCCACCCCTGACCCCACGTTCCTGCGGGGAACCGTCGACCTCGCGGCCGCCGAGAACGGCGGCCGGGTGGTCGACTGCTCGGACCTGTTCTACTCGTCGCCGGCCAACATCATCGCCCCCGGGCGTTCCCGCGTCATGGGCGAGGGCTGGGAAAACTCCCGGCGACGAGGGGGAGGAAACGACCACGTGACCGTGGCACTCGCGGGCGAGGGATCGGTCGACCACGTGGAGATCGACACCTCCTACTACATCGGTAACGCGCCGGGGTCGGCGTCGCTTCGTGGGATCGCCAGCGCAGAGGACCTGGACCACCCCGACCGGTGGGTGGACCTCGTTCCCCGTACGCCTCTGCAACCCGACTGCCGGCACCGCTTTCTGGTGGGCCGGCCGGGCCATCCGGTGGGTCCGGTGCACTTCGTCCGGCTCGACGTGTTCCCCGACGGCGGTATCGCCCGACTGCGCGTTCACGGCACGTTGAGCCCCGAGGCCCTCGACCAGCTGGCCGAGCGGGTCGCCCTGGCACGGCACACCGGGCTCACGCGCCCGTAACACACCCGAAAAACCGCGCTGCCAGACTCGGGTCCGACACCA
>NZ_JAALDW010000449.1:0-3857 GCF_014145055.1 Dietzia sp. DQ11-38-2 | reverse complement strand
TCCCCGCCGATCCGACCGCCGCGTCCCACGGCGCGGCGGTCGAGTCATCAGTCAGGCATCGCCGTGGTGTCCGCCCGGGCGCAGGACCCGGGTGGGCCCGCGGCATCGACCCGGGCCCGCTGAACCCAGGAGCTCCTCCGCCATGACCGCCGTGACCTCCGACGCCGCAGCATCCGATACCGTCACCGCCGGCCCGGACACCAGCCCCGACACTGTGACCGCGGCACCGGACTCCCGGCGCCTTCCCGACGCAGAGGAGCGCCTCGCGGCCCTCCGGGCCCGCGTGCACGAGGACATCGCCACCACCAGCCACTCCCGCGACTGGATCCCCCGGGATCCGGGGTCGAGCGAACTCGACGTCCTGGTGATCGGCGGGGGACAGGCCGGACTGGGCACCGCGTTCGCGCTGCAACGCCAACGGATCGACCGCGTCCTGGTGGTGGACGACGGTCCGGAGCAGCAGGTGGGGTGCTGGGACCGCTATGCCCGTATGCACACCCTGCGCAGCCCCAAACACATGAGGGGTATCGAGTTCGACGTCCCCTCCCTGCACGTCCGGCGTTGGTTCGAGGCCGTGTACGGCGAGGCCGCGTGGGCGGCCGTCGAGCTTGTTCCCCGGCTCGACTGGAACGACTACCTGCGGTGGTACCGGGAGGTCACCGGCGTCCGGGTGCGGCACCAGACCCGCGTCACGGCGATCCACCGGCCCGCCACCCCGGACGGGCCCTTCTCCGTGGAACTGAGTGGCCCGGCGGGGAACGAGACCACGGTGACCGCCAGGCGCATCGTCTGCGCACTCGGACTCGCGGGCGGAGGCGGGCCGCGCGTGCCGGACCTCATCTCGTCCTCGCTGCCCCGCGAGCGCTGGTTCCACACGGAGGACCCGATCGACTTCGCCGCGCTGCGGGGTCAGCGGGTGGCGGTACTGGGCGGTGGCGCATCCGGGTTCGACAACGCGGCCACCGCCCTCGACCACGGCGCCGTCCGGGCGCACGTGTTCGTGCGCCGGGAGACCCTCCCGGCGTCCAACCCGCTGCGGTGGATGGAATTCCCGGGCATGCAGGAACGCTTCTACGACCTCGACGACGAGGCCAAGTGGGAGTTCGGCGTGATGTCCGGTGGCCTCCCGCAGCCGCCCACCCAGCATTCGGTGTGGCGGTGCTTCGCGCACTCCGGCTTCGCACTGCACACCGGCTGTGGGTGGAAGGCCGTGTCGATGGTCTCCACCGACGCCGGTGAGCAGGAGATCGCGATCGACACCGACAGGGGGCGGTTCCACGCCGATGTGGTGCTGGCCGCGACCGGATACACGGTGGACCTGCGGTTGCGGCCGGAGCTCGCCGAGTTCGTCGACGACATAGCGCTGTGGTCCGACCGTCACCCGCCCGCAATGGGACACCCGGCCGGATCGAGTCCCTATCTGGGTCCCGGGTTCGAGTTCACCGAGCGAGATCCGGGCACAGCTCCGTGGCTCTCCCGGCTGCACCATTTCTCGACCGGCGCCCGCGCGTCCATGGGCGTGACCGGGAACCAGCTCTCCGGCATCTACGGCGGTATCGGGCGGATCGCCTCGACGATCACCACCGCGATCACCCGGGAGAACTGGGGCAGGCTCGCCGGGGACTTCGCATCCTTCGAGCACATCGAGGTCCGCTCCGTCGGACCCCACGACGCATCCGACGGGTGGTATCCGACGAGCTCGCGGTTCTGACCGCGCGAGTGTCACTCCGCTCATCAGAACGGGGGCTCGTCCTCAGGCCCCGTGGTCGAGGGCTCCGAGGGGGCCACCGGACCGGACGGTGGGGCGTGTCGCCGGAGTCGCGCCTGCGCGCGGAGACCGCGTCGTTCGGCGTCACGCCGGTGCCGCACGTGTGGACGTCTCCGGGACTCCGCACATCCGCTGCCGGTCGCGCCCGCCTCGGCGGCCTCCCGCTGACGCCGGCTCGCCTCGGGTCGTCGGGGAGCGGCGTGGTCCGAGAGAGGGCCCGTGGGATACGTCGTGACACGGGTTCCGGGGTCTCGGTCCGGGTGGCGGGGACCGTGGATCCACACATAGGAACCGTCGGTGTCCCGGTAGTAGGCCCACACTCCGTCGGTCTTGAGCCTGTGGTGGAAACGGCAGAGGCTCCCGAGGTCGTCACAGGTCGTGTGCCCGCCGCGTTCGGGACGGTCGTGGTCGAAGGGGATGATGTGGTCGAGGTCGGTCTTCTCGGCCGGTGTCTGGCAACCGGGGAACACACAGGTGCCGTCGCGTCCACGGCAGAAATGGGCCAGGGCCTCGGACGGGGCGTGGCGTCGGGCGGCGGCGGAATCGGGGTCCGCGAGTTCGGAGAGTTCGGTGACGCGGTGCCTGACGTCGCGCTGCAGTTCGTCCGCGGTGTGCCCGGTGACCGGTCCGTATCCGGCGAGGGAGATCCCGCGGTTGCCCGGGCTGCCGTCGTCGTAGGCGTGGAGGACCACCCGACGCGCCGCGGACCGGGCCTCCGGGTCGCCGGGGTGTTCCCCTCGTGGGTCGGGCAGGCAACTCCACCCACGGCTGAGCGCGAGCAGTCCGGCCGAGCGAAGTTGGCCGAGCGTTCGCGGATCGCCCGCCGGTGCGGTGCGGGCGAGCGCCTCGACACGGTCCGCGATCTCCAGTGCGTCCTCGGCGGTGAGCGTGGCCGTGATGATCGCCCGGTCGTCGCGGAGGGGCACCAGCTCCACGTCCTGACCGCGTCGTGACTGTTCGGCGCGGGCGTCAGCACCCAGCGGATCGCAGGCGGAGACTGTCCTGAGGAGCATCTTGCGCAGCGGCCCCAGCCGCGGCGGGTGTGTCCGGCGCCTGGTGGGAGCAAGCCCCTCGCTGATCCGGCGGTCAACGTCGGGCATGAGGTGATCGGCCACCAGGGCCGTCTCCTCGGCGATGGTGTGGGCGGCGAGGATCCCTATCCATCCCGTCGCCAGAAGCGCCGCGGTGCGGGGAAGCCGCTCGGTCAGCTCGACCGCGGTGGTCACCAGGCGTGATGCCCCGTGACGGGAGAGAGCCATAGAGGCGCCGATCATCGTGGCAGCCGCCTCCCACGGGTCGCGGTGTGGGTCGCCCTCGGTGGCGAAGCCCTCGGTAGCCGAACGGACACAGTCGTAGGCGTAGGCGAGGGTCCGCCCTTCGGCCGCGTAGATCGTTCGTTGGGTGAGGTAGCCACGCTGCTGGCCGGGATCCCACCGGGCGAACGCCTCGGGCACCAGGACGGGCGATGCCGGCCCTGTCGCAGTGGTGAATCCAGGAGGTGGCACCAGCGTGTCAGGAGGGTCGGCGTCGTCATGTGGCGTGGGGCGGTCACGTGGCGTGGGGTGGTCACATGGCGCGGTGCCGTCGGACAGGCGAGGTGTGGGTGAGGTCATGATTCGATCGTATGTTCGAGGTACGACATGCTGTCCGGGGGCGGCGACCGGCGCGTGTGACCTGCGGTGCCCTGCAAGGCCCCTGCAGGGCACCGCAGGTCAGAAGGGTGCCGGGTCCGACGCCTCAGCCTGGCCGCACCACGATCAGGCACGCCGTGCCACCCTCGGGCACGTACCAGCGGTGGGGGAGTGTCCCGTCGTACCGCGCCACGTCACCCGGCTCCAATCTGCTCACCGACCCGCCCACCTCGAGCAGAACGGTGCCACGGGTGACGTAGATCCACTCGCGGCCGGGGTGCTCGAAGAACCGACCCGGGACGTGATTGGTCTCCACGAACTCGAGGAACTGGGTGTCGTTCGGCCCGCCCGGCAGTAGTCGGGTGTGGCCCCCGACCGTGCCCTCCGCGCGGGTGAGGATGGCGCCCTCCGACGCGCGGCGAATGTCGACCTGGGCGGCCGACGCGGCCGAGGCGGCC
>NZ_JAALDW010000448.1:0-5680 GCF_014145055.1 Dietzia sp. DQ11-38-2 | reverse complement strand
CTCGCGCGGCCACCGGCCAGGACGATCGCCCCGACGGAGTCGGTCATGAGCCGGCTGCCGCGTCGTGCTGGTCCGTCTCACCGACCGGGCGGTCTCGGCCCGCGTTCCCCGCCAGGCGGCTGCGAAGGAAGTCGTCGACGAGGATCTCGATGTCCGTCTCGGCGAACGGACGCAGTCCGATCATGCGGGAGAGGACCACCGGCCCGGCGAGCTGTGCCACCGCCAGGTCGCGGTCCCCGGGGATCAGGGTCCCGGCGGATTCGGCGGCGGACAGGATCGCGTGCAGGGGGGCGGCGTAGGAGTCCACGACTCCGCGTCGCAGCTCGCCCACCTCGTCGTCGTCCCCGGCTCCCCGGCCCATCGCCAGCCATCCCCACATCGACTGCTGGAGGGGGGCGTCCTGGATCAGCCGCGTCATGGACGTGCACAGCTGGATGAGTTGATCGCGCACCGGGGCGTCGCCCGGAGGCGGCTCCGGCGCCGGCAGCAGGCGTCGGAACGCCGCGGCGATCAGTGAGTCGGTGGAGGGGAAGTTGCGGTACAGCGTGGTCCGCGCGACCCCGGACACGCGGGTGACCGCGTCCACCGTGACCGCCGCGGCGCCACCCGCCAGGAGTAGATCGACCGCGGCGTCGAGGAGTTTGCCCCGCGAACGTGCCCGGCGCGGATCGGTCGGAGACTTCATGGGTCCATTGTGACGGCCACCGGTGGTATACGGTGGGGGGACCCGACCGATACCGCCGGTATCGTTTCTCGACACGACCCACCCCCACCCCTGCCGACCCTGACCCCCGGGAGCCCACGTGCTGGAACTGACCACCGGACGGCGCCGCTGGCTGCTGTTCGTCAACATCGTGGCGGTGTCGCTGGTCGTCGCGACGATGTCCGCTCTGTACACGTCGCTGCCGGACATCGCCGTGGCCACCGGCGCCACCCAGGCCCAGCTCACATGGATCATCGACTCCTACACGCTGGCGCTCGCCGCGCTCGTGCTCACCGCCGGCGCGCTGGGGGACCGCTTCGGCCGCCGGGCCACCCTCATCGTGGGACTGGTCCTGTTCACCGCGGCCTCGGCCCTGCCCATCTGGCTGGACTCGCCGCTGTGGGTGATCGCCCTGCGGGCGGTGGCAGGGGTGGGCGCGGCGTTCGTCATGCCCTCCACCCTCTCGCTGCTCACCGCCAGCTTCCCGTCCGAACGCCGGGGCACCGCAGTGGGGATGTGGGCCGGGTTCGCGGGCATCGGCGGGATCGTCGGCCTGCTCAGCTCGGGCCTCATGCTGCAGATCTGGTCGTGGAAGTCGATCTTCGTGGTCTACTCCGTGGTCGGCCTTCTCGTGCTCCTGGCGGCCTTCACCATCGGCGAATCCGTGGCCTCCCGGCACGGTCGGCCGGACGTGCTGGGGTCCGTGTTCTCGGCGTTGGCGGTCGGCGGAGTCGTCTTCGGGCTCATCGAGGGGGCGCACACGAGCTTCGGAGAACCCCTCGTCGTCGTCGCCCTGGTGGCGGCGGTCGTGAGCCTGATCGGCTTCGTCCTGGTCGAACTCCGCGCCACCGACCCCCTCCTCGACGTGCGGTACTTCCGGCGCCGCGGCTTCACCACCGGGTCGGTCGCCGTGGGCATGCAGTTCCTCACGATCTTCGGGTTCTTCCTGCTCATGGTGCAGTACCTCCAGCTGGTCAAGAGGTACGACGCGCTCTCCGCCTCTCTGGCGCTGGCGCCGATGGTGATCCCGGTGATGGTCTTCTCGCTCCTCTCGCCCCGCATCACGGCGTGGGTCGGACTCCGGGTGGTCACCGTGGTGGGACTGGCGGCGATCGCGACCGGGATGGTCCTGCTCTCCCGGCTGGGCGTGGACTCGACCTACTGGGAGATCCTCTGGCCGCTGCTCGTGGCCAGTGTGGGACTGGGCGTGTCGACCGCACCCGCCACCTCCGCGATCGTGTCCGACATCTCGGTGGACGAGCAGGGCGTGGCCGCCGCCGTCAACGACGCGATGCGCGAGGTGGGCGCCGCCATCGGCATCGCGATCTCCGGCAGCATCCTGGCAGGCAGCTACGCCACCGGGATCGTCGACGTCCTGCCAGGCGTGCCCGAGTCCGGACGGCAGGCGGTGGAGAGCTCTTTCGCGGGAGCGGTCGAGTACGTCACCATCGCCGGGCCCGCGCTGCAGGGCATCGTCGACGCCGCCGCGGAGGTCTTCGCGACAGGGATCTCCGACGCGATGTTCGCCCTGGGAATGGTCGCGGCGGGTGCGGCGGTGCTGCTGCTGTTCGTGGCGCCCGGCCGGAGGTACGTTCCGCACGGCGAGTCGGAGTCCGGCGATGCGGTGGCCGCGGGCGCTCCCGCACGCACCCGGCTCAGCTAGCGCTCACTCCGCGGCTCGAACCGGGCTCCGCCCGTGCGCCGGTTGCTCGCCGCTGCCCTCGCTAGCGCTCACTCCGCGGCTCGAACCGGACGGTCACCGCCTTGAAGCCGGGCGTGTTGGACTCCCGCGCGACGTTCTGACGGTGGACCAGGTTGTTGGCCTCGGGGAAGTAGGCCGCGCAGCAGCCGCGGGCCGTCGGGTAGGACACCAGCCGGAACTCGTCCGCCCGGCGCTCGCTGGTCACTCCGTCCGAGCCGGTGAACACACTCACCACGTCGACCAGCTGGCGGTCCGCGAGACCCAGGTCGCGCAGGTCGTCCGGGTTCACCAGGATCACCCGCCGGCCCTCGGAGATGCCCCGGTAGCGGTCGTCGAGACCGTAGAAGGTGGTGTTGTACTGATCGTGCGACCGCAGGGTCTGCAGGATCAGGTGCCCGGCCGGCGCCTCCAGCCACTCCAGTGGTGACACCGTGAACTGCGCGCGCCCCGACGGAGTCGCGAAGGACCGGGTGTCGCGCGGCGGATTGGGCAGCACGAAGCCGGACTTCTGTCGCACCCGGCGGTTGTAGTCCGAGAACCCGGGGATCACGCGCGAGATGTGGTCGCGGATGACGTCGTAATCCTCCGCCATCGCCCGCCACCCCACCGGGTGGTCGTGGCCCAGGATCGCCTCTGCCATGCCCGCGACGATCTGCGGTTCGCTGAGGAGTTGGTCCGACACCGGCTCCAGGCGCCCCTGGGACGAGCGGATCACCGACATCGAGTCCTCCACCGAGACGAACTGTGCGCCCCCCGGATGGCGGTCGTCACGGTCCGTCCGTCCGAGGGTCGGGAGGATGAGCGACGTCTGACCGTGGACCACGTGTGAGCGGTTGGGCTTGGTCGACACGTGCACGGTCAACCCGGTGCGCTGCATCCCCGTCTCGAGCACATCGGTGTCCGAGCACGCCTTGGCGAAGTTGCCGCCCATGGAGACGAACACGTCCACGTCACCGCGCTCGAACGCCTCGAGTGTCTCCGTCGAGTCGTAGCCGTGCACACGCGGCGAGGTGATGCCGAACTCGTCGTCGAGCCCGTCCAGCAGCATCGCGCCCGGTTTCTCCCAGATCCCCATGGTCCGGTCGCCCTGCACGTTCGAGTGCCCGCGGACCGGGCAGGCGCCGGCGCCGGGCTTGCCGAAGTTGCCCTGCAGCAGCAGAACGTTGACGATCTCGCGCAGGGTGTCCACCGAATGGGGCTGCTGCGTGAGTCCCAGTGCCCAGCAGATGATCGTGCCCCGCGAGTGCACGAGCAGCGTGGCCAGTCGCTCGATCTGGTCGCGTCGCAGGCCCGTGGCCCGCTCGGTGGCCTCCCAGTCCAGCGCGGCACGCGCGGCGGCGTAGTCCCGGAACCCCTCGGTGCACGTGTCCACGAATTCGCGGTCCACCACGGTTCCCGGAGCCGCGTCCTCCGCGCGCAGCAGCAGATGGCCGAGGGCTTGGAACAAGGCGAGGTCGCCACCCACCTTGATCTGCAGGAAGTCGTCCGCGACGGTCTCGCCTCCGCCCTCGACGAGGCTCTTGGCGATCCCCGTCGGGGACTGGGGGTCGGCGAACCCGAGCAGGCCGGCCTCGGGCAACGGGTTCACGGCCACCACGTGGGCACCGCGTCGCCGGGCGTCGGTGAGGGCGGAGAGCATCCGCGGGTGGTTGGTGCCGGGATTCTGTCCGACGACGAGGATGACGTCCGCGTGATCGAAATCCTCCAGCGAGACGGTCCCCTTGCCGATGCCGATCGTGGGCGTCATCGCCGATCCGGACGACTCGTGACACATGTTGGAGCAGTCGGGCAGGTTGTTGGTGCCGATCGACCGCGCGAGCAGCTGGTACATGAACGCGGTCTCGTTGGCGGTGCGGCCCGAGGTGTAGAACACGCAACGGTCCGGCGACGTGGAGTTCACGTGCTCGGCCATGAGTGCGAACGCGTCCCGCCAGGAGATGGGGGAGTAGTGGTCGTCACCCGGTCGCAGCACCACCGGCTCGGTGATCCGGCCCTGGTTTCCCAGCCAGTACTCGGTCTTGTCACGTAGCTCGCGGATCGGGTGGGCGGCCCACCACTCGGGGGTCACCGTCCGGGTGGTGGACTCCTCGGCCACGGCCTTGGCGCCGTTCTCGCAGAACTCGGCGGGTTTGCGCGGCCCGGTGATGGACTCGGGCCAGGCGCATCCGGGGCAGTCGGTGCCGCCGCGGTGGTTGAGGCGGGCCAACGCCTGCGCCGTCCGGGACACTCCGGCTTGCGAGATCCCCCGCTCGAGCGCCACCGAGACGGCCTTGAGGCCCGCCGCGCTGGTCTCGGGTTCGTCGACCCGGATCCGGGTCTCGTCGATGTCGGCGACGGGCGCGGACCGACGGATGCGAGGAATCAGGCTCATGGGCCCATTGTGCGCCCGAACACACCTCGCCGCAGCCGCGGCCCCGGCGTGCGCGTGGCCGGGAGATCAGTCGCCGATGCGCTCCGGATGGGTGTAGACGGTGGCGCGGTCGCCACGACTGAACCCGACCAGCGTCACCCCGGTCTCGCCGGCGAGGTCCACGGCCAACGACGAGGGGGCGCTGACCGCGGAGATCACCGGTATGCCCGCCATCGAGGTCTTCTGCACCAATTCGAACGAGGCCCGCCCCGAGACCTGCAGGATCGTCTCTCGTAGCGGGAGCCGGCCCTCGCGCAGTGCCCAGCCCACCACCTTGTCGACCGCGTTGTGCCGTCCTACGTCCTCGCGCAGGCAGAGCAGGGCGCCCTCGGGGGAGAACAGTGCCGCCGCGTGGACCCCGCCGGTCCGGCCGAAGACGATCTGCTTCTCGCGGAGCCGGTCGGGCAGGGAGAGCAGGACCGCAGCCCCGACCAGGGGGGTGGCCGGTTCGGCGGGGAAATGGGTCGCCGTGCGCACCTCCGCGATCGAGTCGACGCCGCACACCCCGCAGGAGCTGGTCATGGCGGTCGCGCGGACGGACCGGGGCTCCGGGACATCGGGGGACAGGGTCACGGTGAGGGTGTTGTAGTCCTGCTCGGTGCGGCCGCTCACCGTGGTGCAGTAGCAGATCTCCGGGAGGTGGTCGCGGTGCCAGATCGCTCCCTCTGACACCAGGTAACCGGCGGCCAGGTCCATGTCGTCGCCCGGGGTGCGCATCGTGACGAGATAGGGTCGTCCGCCGAGACGGATCTCCAGCGGCTCCTCCACCGCGAGGGTCGCCACCTCTCCTCTGGCGTCACTCCCGGCGATGATCCTCTGCGCGGGGTGACGACTCGTCCGTCGTCCCATGGTGCGAGGCTAGCCG
>NZ_JAALDW010000447.1:0-2569 GCF_014145055.1 Dietzia sp. DQ11-38-2 | reverse complement strand
CGCGACGACGAGCTGGCCTCCTCCAGGGCAGGCCCCGCTGTCCGCCCCGGCCCGGACCCGGAGCAGCCGGTCGTGGCCGCGACCACGAGCAGGGCCGCGGCGGCCAGAAGTGGGCGTGCGGGGCGGGAAGGCATCGTTTGCAGTCTGCCAGTTGGTGGATCGTCGGCCCGGTGACGAGACTCGCGGGACGCATGGGGTTGCGCGACGGGTGTCTCTGCCGCGATCCTTGGTGCTGGGGAGCCCCGGTGACCGCGGAGAGTCCGTACGCCGCCCCCGTGCGAGGAGTGTTACCGATGCCCATGTTCGACTTCAGCGAGATGCAGGCTTTCTGGGACGGGATCTTCCCGGCGGTCTTCGGGCCGCTCGCGGCCTTCGTCGACACGATCGGTGCGTCCGTCGAGGGGCCCTGACTCACCCCTGACTCACCCCGCAGCGAGGATCCGGGCCAGGGTCTTGAGGTTCCTGGTGGTGAGGTGACCCTTGTTCTCCCGGCCGTCGAGCACCGCGGACGCGTCCGAGGTCAGCGTCGAGCCGCGGGGGACCCGCCAGTACACGCAGCCCGCGCCCTCGGCCACCGCCTCCGTGCTGCTGGTGGTCATCCCGGCCCCGGCATGCGCGTCGGTGCCGGCGGCCACCTCTCCGACCTCACGGATGGCCGCGTGCATCGCGACCGCCACCCGGGTCGTCACTTCCGGGTCATCCGAGAACACCACGTAGTCGTGGTGTTCGGGCAGCGTGTCGAAGGGGTACGAGGACGCCATCGTCGCCACGTCGTCGAGCGGGAGGACCTGCAGCACGGACCGGTAGCCGAACCTCTCCGCGTAGGCGGCCTCGAGTGCCGCGCGCAGCTCGGGTACCGGTCGCTTATCGGTGACGATCACGTTTCCGGTCGCCAGCACCGTCCGGACCGACGTCCCGCCCGCGGCCTCGGTGCACTCGATCAGGTCGCTCATGGCGATGCGGCCGCCCTTGCCGACGTTGATCCCACGCAGTAACACCACCCTGCGGTGCCCCGGGTCGTCCGTCTGTGCAGATCGAGAACTCATCCCCCGATCTTCCTCCCGGGCCGGCCCCGCGCGGGTAGCTTTCCGGCCATGGCAGTCTCAGTGCAGTCAGTGGTCACGATCGAGGCCGGCGTCCCCGAGATCATGGAGGTCCTCGCCGATGTCGACTCCCTCGTGGAGTGGTCGAGCGCTCACCGCGCGGTCGAGGTCAGGGAGGCCGACGACGAGGGGTGGCCCATCGTCGTGTGGGAGCGGGTGTCCCAGTACGGCGTCACCGACGAGATGGTGGTGCGCTACGAGTGGTACGAAGGCGAGGTGAGCTGGTCGCTGGTCGAGAGCGGTTCCCAGAAGGTCCAGAACGCCCGGTACGAGCTCACGGACAACGGGGACGGCACCACCACGGTCGTCTTTGATCTCGAGGTTGATCTCAAGATCAAGCTCCCGGGGCCGGTGGTCAAGAAGGCCCAGAAGCACATCGCCGACGTGGCCACCACGGGGCTGCGGAACGAGGTTCTCCGGCGACACGGTTGATCGCCCCTCTCCCACGCCTCGCGCCCGCCCCGCTCGCTCGGGCGAGCGGGGCTCAGGGGAACCGGCGGGAGGAGATCAGCCCGTCGGCCAGGCTCCGGCGCACCAGATCGGGCACGGATCTGCGTCGAAGGGGTGCGCTCCCGGTGTGGGCCAGGCGCGCGATCCCGTCGAGCAGGTCGGCCATGGCCTCTCGCGGTGCCCACGACGGAGCCCAGCCGAGTTCGTCACGTGCGCGGACGCAGTCCAGGAGGGGCACGCTGAACGCCAGGTCGAGCCATCCGCGGTCCACCGGTTGCAACCGGGCCCGCCACGTCAGCCCGACGATCGCCCCGAGCAGTGCCAGGGGGACGTGAACCGGCCGGGCCCCGAGCACCTCGGCGAGATCCTCCCTGGTGAACGGTGGATCGGCCGCGAGGTTGAACGGGCCGGTGGCGCCCTGGCCGATCACTCGGACGAGAGCGTCGGCGACATCGTCCGCATGAGCGAGCGGCAGGCACAGGGCCCGGTCGAGCGGCAGCAGCGGCAGCCGCGGCACGAGATGTGCGGGCACGTAGGCGGGGAGTCCGTATCGGGTCAGCCCGCTCGCGGCTGCTCGCTGGACGATGAAGCCCGGCCGCATCCGGGCGACGGGCACCGCATCGCCGCCGTGGCGACACTCGTGCTCGTCGATGAGCCTCTCCGCCATGGCCTTGTGTCGGCTGTAGGCCGAACCCGACACCCCCGTCGTCGCCCAGGTCTCGTCGACGTGCTCACCGTGGCGGCCCGGCGCGTAGGTCCCCACGGAGGAGATGTGAACCAGGTGCCCCACCCCGGCCGACTGCGCGGCCTCGAGGACCGCGGCGGTTCCACCGACCCCGACCCTCTCGAGGTAGCGGACGTCGCGGGTGGGCTGGAAACCCCAGGCCAGGTTGACCACCGTGTCCGCGCCGCTGACGTGGCGACCGAGTTCGCGGGCCGCCCCCGGGCCGGAGACGTCCACCGCGCGCCAGTCGACGCCCCGGTACTCGCCGACGGGATCCGGCGGCCGGCGCACC
>NZ_JAALDW010000046.1:0-7797 GCF_014145055.1 Dietzia sp. DQ11-38-2 | reverse complement strand
CCTGGCCACCCCCGAGCACCGCGGACGGGCACTGTCATACGTGCTCCTGGGCACCACCGCGGGGGCCGTCGCGGGGCCCAACCTCGTGGGGCCGACGGGAGCGGTCGCCGAGTCGCTGGGCCTGCTCCCTTTGTCCGGTCCGTTCCTCCTCGCCGCCGCGGCCTACGGTGGAGCGGCACTGGTCATCTCACTGCTGCTGCGTCCCGATCCGCTGCTCGAGGCGCGGCGGCGGGCGACGGTGGGGCCGGACTCGGCGACAGCCTCGTCGTCGTTCCCGTCACCGGCCCCCGCGGTCGTCTCCTCCCCCGAGCCGGCCGCACCCTCCCGCATCTGGACCGGGGACGTGCTCACCGGGGTGGCGGTGATGGCCCTGACGCAGTTCGTCATGGTCGGGCTCATGACCATGACACCGGTCCACATGCGCGCGCACGATCACGCGGTGACCGTGGTGGGGCTGGTGATCTCCCTTCACGTGGCGGCGATGTTCCTGCCGGCCCCGCTGTCCGGTTACCTGGTGGACAGGTTCGGCACGCGCCTCGTGGCCGTCTCGGCAGGCCTGGTGCTGCTGACCTCTGGCGTCCTCGCCGCGGTCTCCCCGCCGCAGTCGACCGTGCTGGTCACCACGGCCTTGATCCTCCTCGGGCTCGGATGGAGCCTCGGACTGGTCGCCGGGACCACGGTCCTCACCACGTCCGTGCCGCTCTCGGTCCGCGCCACCGTCCAGGGGCAGGCCGACGTGGCGGTGGCGCTGTCCGGTGCGGCGGGTGGCCTGCTCTCGGGCCTGGTGTTCGCGTGGATCGACTTCCGCGGCCTCGGCTTCGCACTCGCGGCGCTGTCGTTGATCGTCGTGGCCTCGGTGCGGCCGAGGCGTGCGTCACGCGGGGCACCTGAGACGGGAACCGCGCGGCCCTCATCGAAGGTCCGCTGACCGCGTCAGGCGACGGCCACCTGATCCGACCGATGCCCCTCAGAGGACTCCCGCACCCGGGCGGCCAGGTCGACGCGCCACCACACCACGAACCCCCAGACGACGAACGCCCCGTACACCAGGTACAAGGCCGCTGACGGGTAGTACCCGGCCTTGAGGAGCAATGGGACACCCACGATGTCGACGCCGATCCACAGCAGCCAGAACTCCGTCCAGCCCCGGGCCATGCCGTAGGTGGCCAGGATCGACCCGGTGAAGATCCACGCGTCCGCCCACGGGCCCCACGATCCGAGCTCGGAGAAGACCCACCCGAAGACCAGGGTGCCGGAGATCATCCCGACGACGAGTCCCGCCCGTTGCCGGCCCGTGGCCCAGTGCGGATGGACCGCGACCGCCTCGACTCCCGCCTGCCCCGGCAGAGCCGCGCTGGCCCGCCGGTCCCGCGACCAGCGCCACCAGCCGTAGATCCCCACGGCGAGGAACATGACCTGGCGGCCGGCCTGACCGTAGAGATCGACGTCCTGCGGGGTGTGGAAGACACCTCCGAGGAAGACCGTGAGAAGCGTGAGATTGCCGACGATCCCCACCGGCCAGGCCCATACCACTCGGCGCATCCCGCCGATCGCGGCGGCCAACCCGAAGACGTTGCCGATGATCTCGCGCCACAGGATCGGTACTCCGCCGATCAACACCTGCGCGTCGAGGAATGAGACGAGAAGGCTCATCGTGTGCCCCTTTCACGGGCTCGGCACTCCACGGCCCAGGGCGTATGCCGCATCGCCCACGGTTCCACGGCCGAGCCGCGGTCCCTCGGGGGACACGCTGTTCTCTTCCATCCGGACTATGACCGTCGGCCCCGGGATCACACCGGGTCTGCTGACCCCCGCGAACGCGGTCCGGCCGGGCATGTCGCCTGGCCGCACCGCGTGTGCGGGGCGCTCGCGGGCTCGCCGCCGACCATGGGGCCGGTGACATCACCGCCGGTGGGGAATCTCACCCCGCCCTGAGAACGTGTTCCCGTTGTACTCCTCCCCGCTGCGACGCTGCAACTCCGGCCGGCGTCGAGAAGGGCGTTCGGCGCGTCCTCACCCGGCCGATGGGGGCGGGACTCTCTTGCCGACGTGAGGTGGGCGCGGTCACCGGTGCCACCCCGGGCGGGGGCGTGGCTCAGCCGATCGTCAGTTGGCCGTTCGCCTCGGTCACCGGGACCACGTCGAGGGGTCGCGGTGCCGGAGCGAGGGTGTTGCGGCCGTCGGTGGCGTCGTACTCCGCGCCGTGGAGTGGGCAGCGCAGGTGCAGGTCGCGGACCACCTGAACGGTCCCACCCTGGTGGGTGCAGCGGGCGGAGTACGCGACGAACTCCCCCTCGGTGGGCTGCGCGACGATCACCGTGGAGTCCCCCGACTTGACCTGCTTGGCGGTCCCGACGGGCACGTCCGACGCGGGCATGGTGCTGGCCTGCACCTCGGTCGTCTGCTGCACGGTCGAGGCAGGCTCCGCGGGTTGCGTCATCCCGCAGGCCGAGGCGATCCCCGGCAGCAGGATGATCCCGGGGAGAGCGGCCAGGACGGTACGGCGCTGCGTGCACGGTCCGACGGTGACGGATGCTGCGGCGGGGTGCTCGGTCATGTGGCCCATCGTATCGGGCGGCCACGACCGACCTAGGCTGCGTTCCATGACCGTCCGACGCCTCCTGCCCCACGCCACCACGATCTTCTCCGAGGTCACCCAGCTCGCTGTGCGGTTCGGGGCCGTCAACCTGGGACAGGGCTTCCCGGACACCGACGGCCCCCCGTCGATGATCGAGGCCGCGGTGCGCGCCATGCGGGAGGGACACAACCAGTACCCACCCGGGACGGGGGTACCCGAGCTCCGGCACGCGATCGTCACGCACGAGACCGGGCACACGGGGCTGGTCCACGATCCGGACACCGAGGTACTGGTGACGGTCGGCGCGACCGAGGCGATCGCCGGTGCGGTGCTCGGCCTGGTGGAACCCCACGACGAGGTGGTGGTGATCGAACCGTCCTACGACTCCTACGCCGCCACCGTCGCGATGGCCGGGGCCACCCGGCGCCCCGCGCGGATGGTCCGCTCGGACGACCGTTTCCGCCTCGACGTGGACTCCCTGCGGGCGGCGTTCTCCCCGCGGACCCGGGCGGTGCTGGTCAACTCTCCGCACAACCCCACCGGTGCGGTGCTGCCCCGGGAGGATCTCGAGCAGATCGCGGCCCTGTGCCGCGAGTTCGACGCGATCGCGATCTCGGACGAGGTCTACGAACACCTGACGTACGACGACACCGAGCACGTCTCCATCGCCACCCTGCCGGGCATGGCCGAGCGCACCCTGCGGATCTCGAGCGCCGGCAAGATGCTCAACTGCACGGGCTGGAAGATCGGGTGGGTGACCGGCCCGGCCGGGTTGGTCGCGGGTGTCCGGGCCGCCAAACAGTACATGAGCTACACCGCCGGTACCCCGTTGCAACTCGCCGTCGCGCACGCCCTGAGCCACGAGGACGAGTGGATCCGGGCGCTGCGGGCGCAGATGCAGGACAGGCGGGACCAGCTCGTGGGGATACTCACCGGGATCGGAGTGGATCTCGCCGTGACCCAGGGGACCTATTTCCTCACCGCGGACCCCCGGCCGCTCGGCGTCACCGACGCCGCGTCGTGGTGCCTGGAACTGCCCGAGAAGGTCGGCGTGGCGGCGGTTCCGTTCGCGCCGTTCACCGATACCTACTCCGCCGAGTGGTCGCATCTGGTGCGGTTCGCGTTCTGCAAACGACCCGAGGTGCTGTCGGAGGCCGGGCGCAGGCTGCGGGCGCTCGCGCCCTGAGACCGCGGGACTCTCAGCGCCCGGTGGTGAGGACGATCTTGCCCACCGCGCCGCGGCCGTCCATGAGTTCCAGAGCCTCGGACGCCTTGTCCAGCGGGAGCTCGACGCCCACGAGCGGGTCGAGCTTCCCCGCGGCCAACAGAGGCTCCACCTCGGCCCACTGTTTCTGCAGGTATCCGGGGTTGCTCATCCAGTACTCGCCCCATCCCACCCCCACGGCGCTCTTGTTGCCGAGCAGCAGGCGGTTGACCTTGACCGTGGGGATCTCGCCACCGGTGAAGCCGATCACGAGGATCCGCCCCTCCTGCCCGAGGGACCGGATGGAATCGGTGAACCGGTCGCCTCCCACGGGGTCCACCACGATGTCCACGCCCTTGCCGCCGGTGAGCTCCTTCACGGCGTCCTTGAAACCCTCGGGGGCGATGGCGTCGGACGCTCCGGCCCTGAGCGCCAGCTCCCGCTTCTCCTCGGAGGAGGCGACCGCGATCACGCGGGCACCGGATGCCACGGCGAACTGGGTGGCCGCGATGCCGATACCGCCACCCGCGCCGTGCACGAGAACCGTCTCCCCGGGCTCGAGTCGGCCGCGGTGCGCCAGGGCGAAGTGCACGGTGAGGACGTTCATCGGAATGGACGCGCCCTGGGCGAAGGTCATCGAATCGGGGAGCCGGAACACCTGGGCGGGGTCGGTGGAGACCACCTCGGCGAACCCTCCGAGGCCGGGGAAGGCGCACACGCGGTCGCCGGCGGCGAATCCCGACCCCTCGGGGGCGGAACGGACCACACCCGCCACCTCCGATCCGGGCACGAACGGCAGCGGCGGCGAGATCTGGTACTTCCCGCGGGTCTGGAGGACCTCGGGGAAGGTCACCCCCGAGGCGTGGACGTCGATGAGGACCGCTCCCGGCTCCGGCTCGGGGAGATCCACGACCTCCAGGGCGGCGGGTCCGTCATGGGATGAGATGTGAATGGCACGCATGGCCCCATAGTGTCAGCACACCCGTCGCGCCGGAACCGACGCACCGGATCACGTCTCGAGGTGCACCGGCGGGTTCGGCTCGTCCGTCTCGGGGTGACGACGCAGTCCCCGGCGTCGATGGAGATGCAGGGCGAGCCCCACGGCCACCACCACCTGGCCCACCTGGAAGGCCAGCGCCATCAGGATGAACTCCCGCCCGAACGTGGTGGGCAGGACCAGCAGCAGCGCGCAGACGCCCAGCAGCGTCACCGTGAGCATCTGGCCACCGGCGAGGAGTCGACGCGGGGTGGTGACCAGACGGCCACGGGACAGCAGCAACACCGAGTTCAAGGCCACGAGAAGACAGACCGGAACCCCGATCTGCGAGGGGAACAGGAACATGACCACGAACAAGGGGTGCGAGCTGAGCGTGACGGTCCCGGTCGCGACGAACTGCGGGACACTCCACAGCGCGGTGATGAGAGCGCAGGTCACGGTGATCCACGAGCCGCCCACCAGGATCCGCACCCGACGAGGATAACCGCGCCCCCAACCGGTGCGGCCCCTGCCCACCGCTCGGACCGGCCACGCCGCGAGGCCCCCCGCTACTCACTCCCTGGTGAGGGCCTCGCCTATGGGGGTGGGGCCGTCGGAGAACTCGATGGTGCGACCGATGGTGTCCGGCCTGCGCAGGACGGCCGCGGTGACGGCGGCCACGACGTCCCGGCTGGTGGCCCTGTCCTCGCGCTTCTCGGCACCCACGCCGATCGACTCCCCGCCGGCGTCATCCGTGAGCTTCCCCGGGCCGAGGATGGTCCACTGCAGTTCCGAATCCCGCAGGTGGGCATCGGCGTCGGCCTTGGCCTGCGCGTAGGGGTAGAACGAATCGCCCTCGGGCACGCCGTGCTCGGGTCCGGCCCCGTCGTAGGAGATCATGACGTAGCGCTCGACCCCCTCCTGCACGGAGGCGTCCATGGATCGGATCGCGGCGTCGCGGTCGACGGCGTAGGTGCGATCGGCGTCTCCGCCACCCGCTCCGGCGGCCCACACCACCGAACCGCTGCCGCGGAGCACCTCCCGCAATCCCTCGACGTCGAGCGTCTCGACATCCGCGACGACAGGGGTCGCGCCCACCTCCCGGATGTCGTCGGCCTGGTCCGGATTCCGGATCACCGAGTACACCTCGGCGCCCGCCCCCGCCAGGATCCGGGCCGCGCGGAGCGCCACCTTGCCGTGTCCGCCGATGATGGTCACAGGGCGTTCGATACTCATGGCCTCCGTTGTACTCCTCCACCCCGCCGTCGTGTGAGTCGCAGATCACTTCCCGGTCACTGTCCGGCCCGATCCGGTCACAACTCCACAACGACACGCCGTGGGCGCCCGTGTGGGTTCGCGTCCTGTCGGACCCTGTGTGCATCATGTGCTCATAAGCCGGTACTCACCGGTGAATCCCCAGCAATGCCCTCGGAGTCACGCATGTCCTTGTCCCGGTCCGGGTCGCTCACGCCCTCGGCGTCTCAGGCGCCCTTCGTCCTCCTCGCCGGGCTCCTGGCCCTCCTGCTCGTCGCGACCGGATGCACCATCCCCGTGCCCACGGGGTCCGCGGGCGAGACCACCCCGACCGAGACCTCGGAGGCGCCGGTTCCGGCGACCCTGCAGGTCACCCCGGCGGACGGCGCGACGGACGTGGCCGTGGTGGACGGCGTCCGCGCCCGGGTGGAGAACGGTTCGCTCAGCGAGGTGGTGCTGACCAACGACGCGGGCAAGGAGATCGAGGGCGAGCTGTCGCAGGACGCGACGTCGTGGGAACCCGCTGTCACCCTCGGATACGGGCGCACCTACACGCTGGATATCACCTACCGCGGAGCGACGGGCGGCCCGCGGACCGACTCGCGCACCTTCACCATGGCCACCCCACAGGCCATCGTCACCCCCAGCCTGGTCACCCCGGGCGGTGGCGCCCTGGAGTCGGATCGCGAGTACGGCGTCGGCATCATCGTGGCGGCGAGATTCGATCAGCCGGTCGCGGACAGGGAGACCGTCGAGAAGTACATGACGGTCACGACGGAACCGGCGGTCGAGGGCAACTGGTTCTGGCTCGACGACGCCACCGCGCACTGGCGGCCCCGGGACTACTACGAGACCGGCACCCGGGTGAGCGTGGATCTGGACACCGAGGGCAGGAACCTCGGCGGCGGCCAGTGGGGTGGAGAGGGCGCGGAGGTCGACTTCGCCATCGGTGACCGCCGGGTGGCCATCGCGGACGACGACACCAAGACGGTCTCGGTGTTCCACAACCAGCAACTGGTCAAGACGATGCCCACGTCGATGGGCAAGGGCGGCTGGGCGACCCATAACGGCGTGAGCATGCACTTCTGGACCCAGCGGGGTGTCTACACCGTCCTCGACAAGGCCAGCACGGTGCTCATGGACTCCTCGACCTACGGTCTACCGCTCGACGTCGGGTACCGGGTGACGGTCGACCACGGGGTGCGCCTGACCAACGAGGGCATCTACTTCCACGCTCTCGCCTCGTCGATGTGGGCGCAGGGCAACACCAACGTCTCGCACGGATGCCTCAACCTGTCCCCCGATGACGCCGCCTGGTACTTCGACCAGGCGGTGGCCGGAGACATCGTCGAGGTCCGGAACACCGGTGGCCCGGAACAGCAGGTCCACCAGAACGGGGACTGGGCGGTCCCGTGGAGCACCTGGCAGAAGGGTTCCGCGGACTGAGGGTTCCTTTTGCCGGGGTCGACACGCTACTTTTGCGCGATGGAGCCCCGCTCACCCCAGATGAGACTGCCCGGAGTCGCGATCGGCCACTGGACGGATCCTTCCGCGTTGACGGGGTGCACCGTGGTGCTGCTCCCCGAGGGGTCGGTGGCATCGCGCGAGGTGCGGGGTGGCGCGCCGGCGACCCGCGACCTCGACGCACTCTCGCCGGACAAGGCGGTGGCCTCCGTCGACGCCGTCGTCCTCACCGGAGGCTCCGCGTTCGGTCTCGCGGCCGCCGAGGGGGTGATGCGGTTCTGCGAGGAGGCCGGGAGGGGCGTTCCCACGCCCGGCGGGCGC
>NZ_JAALDW010000446.1:3760-6964 GCF_014145055.1 Dietzia sp. DQ11-38-2 | reverse complement strand
CCCCGTGGCCGAGGACGAGCTCGTCCGCTCCGCCACCGCCCGGGTGCTCGCCGCCCCCGCCGATCTCATGGTCCTCACCACGGCGACCGGCGTCCGGTGGTGGACACAGGTGTGCGAGGAGTGGGGGTACTCGACGGACCTGCACGCCCTGATGGACCGGGTGCCGCTGTACTCCCGCGGACCCAAGGTCACCGGAGCACTCCGCGCGGCCGGCCTGCGCGAGCACGCGTCGGCGGCGAGCGAGGCGACCCCCGAACTCCTGGAGATGCTGCTGGAGCGCGGGGTCGACGGCCTCACCGTGGCCGTGCAGCTGCAGGGGGCGAGCTCGGACTGGAACCCCATGGCGCCGCTGGTGGAGGGTCTCCGCGAGGCGGGAGCCGAGGTGATCGTGGTGCCCATCTACCGGTGGGAGCTCCCCGAGGACCTGGAGGCCTTCGACGACCTCGTCCGGACCGTCTCCCGGGCGGGAGTCGACGGGGTGACGTTCACCGCCGCCCCGGCCGTGGTCTCGATGCTCGAGCGGGCGGACCTGATGGGGATCCACGATGACGTGCTGGACGCCCTGTCCGGCCCGGTCGCCGCCCTCTGCGTGGGGCCGGTGACCGCCGAACCTCTCGTCGACCTGGGTGTGCCCGTGTCGATGCCGGACCGGATGCGCCTCGGCGCGCTCATGCGGCACGTCACCGACGAGTTGGTCGCGCGGTCGCGGACCGTGACGGCGGCAGGGCACGAGCTCACCGTGTGTGCGGCCGGGGTCCTCATGGACGGTCGCCCCATCGAGCTCTCGCCGGCGCCGCTGGCGCTGTTGCAGGCGATGGCGGACCGGCCGGGCAAGTGCCTGAGCCGGGAGGACCTCCTCGCCGTACTCCCCGGCGACGGCGCCGACCCCCACGCCGTGGAGACGGCGATGGGACGCCTGCGCAGAGCGCTCGGGGTCCCCGGCCTCGTGACCACCGTGGTCAAACGCGGATACCGGCTCTCGGTCTAGAGTCGGCGCTCGGTCCAGAACCACCGGGGGACAGGACGGGCCACACGCGCGAACAGGCGCCACCACGTGAACCACGCGGTGGCGCCTGAGTGGCGGTACGGCCCGATCAGGGGCGCACCAGGTGTACTCGGCTAGGCGGCGGTCCGACTGGTCTGGTGCCGGATCGCGGGCTGCGTCGAGACCAGAACCGTGCCGTCGACGACCCTGGCGGGGAAGACGGACAGCCCGTACGCCTCGTCGTCGATCCCCCGTCCGTCGTCCAGGGCGTACGCCTGCTTGCCGATGGGGGAGATGGCCACCGGAACGCCCCCACGGTCGCCGACGAGACCGCGGCTCATCACGGCGGCCCGGGCGATCGGGTCGATGTTGCACAGGGCGTGGACGCTCCCGTCGTCCAGGAGGTAGACGGCGATCTGTCGGCCGTCGGGCAGCAGGGCGGCGACGCCCCGACCCGGGATGAGCCGATCGAGGGAGCAGACCACGATCTCGGTCGGGGAGAGGGTGGCGGTCATGATGGTGTCCTTTCTGAATGTGCTGCTGGGTGGTCAGGCCCGTGCGGGCATCGCGGGGGAGCCGAGAAGAACGGGGACCTTGCGGCCGTCCTGCTCCTCGAACTCGACGGTGGGGTCCGGGGACTCGGGGGCGTTGACGAAGGACACGAAGCGCGCGAGCTTGTCCGGGTCGTCGAGGACGGCGGACCACTCGTCCACGTAGCCCGCCACATGCGCTTCCATGCGGCCCTCGAGTTCCGCCGCCAGGCCGAGCGAGTCGTTGCACACCACCTCGCGGAGATGGTCGATCCCACCGTCCATCGACTCGAGCCAGGGCGCCATCCGCTGCAAGCGCTCGGCGGTCCGGACGTAGAACATCACCGTCCGGTCGATGTAGCGGATCAACTCCTCGTCGGTCAGGTCCCCCACGAGGAGTTGCGCGTGCCGGGGCGTCGCGCCCCCGTTGCCGCCGACGTAGAGGTTCCAGCCGGTCTCCGTGGCGATCACGCCGACGTCCTTGCCGCGGGCCTCCGCGCACTCGCGGGCGCAGCCCGAGACCGCCATCTTGATCTTGTGGGGGGCGCGCAGCCCGCGGTAGCGGTTCTCCATCGTCACCGCCATCCCGACGGAGTCCTGCTGTCCGTACCGGCACCACGAGGTGCCGACGCAGCTCTTGACGGTGCGCAACGACTTGCCGTACGCGTGCCCCGACTCCATCCCGGCGTCCACGAGCCGCTTCCAGATCACCGGCAGTTCCTCGACGCGCGCCCCGAACATGTCGATGCGCTGACCTCCGGTGACCTTGACGTACAGGTCGTGGTCGCGGGCGATCTCCCCGATCACGATGAGCTGCTCCGCGGACACCTCACCTCCCGGCATACGGGGAACCACCGAGTACGTGCCGTTCTTCTGGATGTTGGCGAGGAAGTGGTCGTTGGTGTCCTGCAGGGCGGCCTGCTCGCCGTCGAGGACGTGGTCGGAGCTCGTGGAGGCGAGGATCGAGGCGACTGTGGGCTTGCAGATGTCACAGCCGGTCCCGTGGCCGAAGCGCTCGATGAGACCGGAGAAGGTCCGGATGCCGGTGACCGTGACGATCTCGAAGAGTTCGGAGCGGGACTGCTCGAAGTGTTCGCACAGCGCCGTCGACTGCTCGACCCCCTCCGCCTCGAGGACCTGCTTGAGCAGGGGGATGCACGATCCGCACGAGGTGCCGGCCCGGGTGCAGGACTTGAGGTCGGCCACGTCGCAGGCGCCGCCGCAGATCGCCTCGCGCACGTCGCCCTTGGTGACGGCGTTGCACGAGCAGATCTGTGCCTCGTCGGGGAGCGCCTCCACGCCGACCCCGGGCCCGGCGTCGGTGGTCCGTGAGATGAGCGAGATCGGGTCGTCGGAGGGCAGGGCGCGGCCGACGAGTGGCTTGAGCAGCGAATACGGCCCGGAATCACCGACGAACACCCCTCCCAGGAGGGTCGTGGCGTCGTCACTCATCACCAGCTTGGAGTAGGTCCCCGCGACGGGGTCGTTGACCACCACCTCGAGGCAACCGGGCGTGACGCCGTGCGCATCGCCGAAACTCGCCATGTCCACGCCGAGGAGCTTGAGTTTGGTGGACAGGTCGGCCCCGGTGAACTCGCCCTCTCCGCTGAGGATCGTGGACGCGGCGACCTCGGCGGAGGTGTACCCGGGGCCGACGAGCCCGTAGCAGGTGCCGTCGATGGCGGCGCA
>NZ_JAALDW010000446.1:158-3639 GCF_014145055.1 Dietzia sp. DQ11-38-2 | reverse complement strand
TCCCGCCGAGAACACCACGAACGCCGCGTCGACGACCGTGGTGACGCCCTCGTCGTCGGTCAGCCGGACGGATACGCCGTCTGCCGTCTCGGTGATCTCCGTTCCGGTGATCGAGAGGTGGATCTCGATCCCGAGGTCACGGATGAGCGAGGCCAGAACATGCCCGCCCCCGGCGTCGACCTGCAGCGGCATGAGCCGGTCGTTGCGCTCCACCACGTGTGGCGTGAGCCCGAGCAGGCTCACCGCGTTGGCGGCCTCGAGCCCGAGCAGACCGCCGCCGATCACCACCCCGTGGGAGCCGGCCCCGGCGCGTTCGGCGGCCGCGCGGATCCCGTCGAGATCGTCGAGGGTGCGGTAGACGTGGCACCCCGGCAGGTCGTGGCCGGGTACGGGCGGGACGAACGCCCGCGACCCCGTCGCGAGGACCAGTGTGTCGTAGGCGATCCGCTCACCCGACGTCAGTTCGACCTCGCGGACCTCGCGGTCGATCGAGGTGACCAGCTGGCCTGATCGCACGGTCACCCGGGGGTCGGCCGCGTGCTGCGCGTCCTCGAGGTGCAGCGACTCGCGGTCCCACTCACCGACGTAGGAGGACAGGCCCACGCGGTCGTACGCCGGGTCCGACTCCTCGCCGATCACCGTCACGGTGAGATCGGCGGTGGCCCACCGGGATGCGAGGGTGGAGACGAACCGATGGGCGACCATTCCGTGCCCGACGACGACGATGTGCTCGGTCATGGGGGGACCTCCTTCTAGCCTGTGCCGACCAGGCTAGGAACCGCGTGTTGCCGTTCAATGGCGGCGGATCACGGCGCCGTGACGACTTGCTCACAGGTCGAGGGACGCCGGGTGAGGACCCCGTGGGGTGGCGGGAGGAGGGCCCCGCAGAGGGGGCCGGGTCAGTCCAACGGGAGGAGGTTGGTGGGGGTCTGGGACACCTCGTCGACCCGATCGAGCTTCTGGCGCAGGGACTCCCACTCACCGGCGGGGATCTCCCTCGTCAGTCGCCGGAGGACGGCGGTATCCGGGGTGGCCCACGCGACGGGCATGGGGGAGATGAACTGGTACAGGTTGTCGGCGCCGCGGGCGCTGCGGTTACCCACCACCGCGACGCAGGGGACCCGCTCGCCCACACGGGCCTCGTGACCGGGGATCTTCTCGCAACTGCGGACCGCCAGGGCGGGCAGCGTGCCGGCGGATCGGTCGACGGCGCGGTCGACCAGGGCCAGCAGCGTCACTCCGCGCGGTCGGACCTCCGCGACGATCGCCGGGACCAGTTCCGAGGTGGCGTAGGTGTGCGCCATCGACCCCATCTTGCGGGGGATGTACCAGATCATCGCCAGGCACCCGATCGCGAAGACCCCGGCCACGGTGGCGACGATCCACCCCCATGCGGCCAGCTCGGAGTACAGGAGCATCCCGGCCCCCGCGGCGAGGACGACGACGCCGAGGACGCCCGCCGACCACTGGAGGCGACGCACCTCGGCCAGGCTCTCGTTGTTCCTGCGGACCCAGGCGTCGTCGACGGGGAAGTCGGCGAGGCGGTACTGCTCGTGCGGCGTGCGGGAGGTGCGGTCTGAGGCCATGGGTCCAGTATCCCAGGCGTCGCGGGGCGGGCGCGGCGACCAGGGTGGTCCGTGTGCCCTCAACCGACCTCGGGCAGGTCCGGTCCGAGCAGGTCGTCGGCGTCGACGATCCGGTACGCGTACCCCTGCTCGGCGAGGAAACGCTGGCGGTGGGCCGCGTACTCGGCGTCGAGGGTGTCCCGGGAGACCACCGAGTAGAAGTGGGCCTGCCCGCCGTCCTGCTTGGGACGGAGGAGTCGTCCGAGCCGCTGCGCCTCCTCCTGACGGGAGCCGAAGGTCCCGGAGACCTGGACCGCCACGCTCGCCTCGGGCAGGTCGATGGAGAAGTTCGCGACCTTGGACACCACGAGGGTGGAGATCTCCCCGGAACGGAAGGCGTCGAACAGTGCCTCCCGTTCCTTGGTGGGCGTGGAGCCCTGGATGACCGGTGCGTCGAGCTCGCCCCCGAGCTGCTCCAGCTGGTCGAGGTAGGCGCCGATCACCAGGGTCGGCGCGCCCGCGTGCCGGGCGAGGATGCTCTTGACCACCGCGGTCTTGGTCCGCGCGGTCGAGCACAGTTTGTACTTGTCCTCCGCCTCGGCGGTGGCGTACATCATGCGTTCGTTCTCGGTGAGCGTCACGCGCACCTCCACACAGTCGGCCGGGGCGATCCATCCCTGTGCCTCGATGTCCTTCCAGGGGGCGTCGTATCGCTTGGGGCCGATGAGGGAGAACACGTCCCCTTCCCGTCCGTCCTCGCGCACCAGGGTGGCGGTGAGCCCGAGTCGGCGACGCGACTGCAGGTCCGCGGTCATCCGGAAGACCGGTGCCGGGAGCAGGTGCACCTCGTCGTAGATCATCAGCCCCCAGTCACGGGAATCGAACAATTCGAGTGCGCGGTGCACGCCCTTGGTCTTGCGGGTGACGACCTGGTAGGTGGCGATGGTGACCGGGCGGATCTCCTTGCGCTCACCCGAGTACTCGCCGATCTCGTCCTCCGTGAGCGTGGTGCGGGCGAGCAGTTCGCGTTTCCACTGCCGCCCGGCGACGGTGTTGGTCACGAGGATGAGCGTCGTGGCCTTGGCGCGGGCCATCGCCGCGGCACCGACCATGGTCTTGCCGGCGCCACAGGGCAGCACGACGACACCGGACCCGCCGGCCCAGAAGGAGTCCGCCGCCATCTGCTGGTAGTCGCGCAGCTCCCAGGGCTCGGACTCGGTGGACAGCGCGATCTCGTGCGCCTCGCCGTCGACGTACCCGGCCAGGTCCTCGGCCGGCCATCCCACCTTGAGCAACTCCTGCTTGAGGCGGCCGCGCTCGGAGGGGTGGACGATCACGGTGTCCGCGTCGATCTGGGCGCCGAGCATCGGGGCGATCTTCTTGTGCCGTCTGACCTCGGCGAGCACGGCGGCGTCCAGCGAGATCAACGTCAGACCGTGGACCGGGCTCTTGACCAGTTGGAGGCGGCCGTAGCGGGCCATCGTGTCCGCGATGTCGACGAGCAACGGCTGAGGGACGGGGAAACGGGAATAGGTGACCAGTACGTCGACGACCTGCTCGGCGTCGTGCCCGGCGGCCCGCGCGTTCCACAGGGCGAGCGGCGTGATCCGGTAGGTGTGCACGTGCTCGGGCGCGCGCTCGAGTTCGGCGAACGGTGCCAGGGCCTGTCGGGCGTCGCCTGCCTGGTCGTGGTCGATCTCCAGCAGCACGGTCTTGTCCGACTGGACGATCAGCGGTCCACCACTCACTTCGGTTCTCCTCGCGTGTCGCGGGTCCGGTCGGGCCCGACCCTCCAGTGTCCCGAATTTCGCCTCAGCGTGTCGGGTCGACGTCCGCGACGGAGATCACGCGGTGCAGCGGCAGGCTCACGGCCTCGGCGGAGTCGGGCTCGATTCCCTCGATCCGTCCCCCTGCGA
>NZ_JAALDW010000446.1:0-130 GCF_014145055.1 Dietzia sp. DQ11-38-2 | reverse complement strand
TGAGCCGCGACGTCGAACGGCCCTGCGCGTCGACCACCGAGACCGTCACCGCGGTGCCCGACCCCGCGGCCTCGTGCAGGCGGGCGATGGCGGCCTCACCGGTGTACCCGCCCCCCGAGGGGCCACGGGC
>NZ_JAALDW010000445.1:24149-29092 GCF_014145055.1 Dietzia sp. DQ11-38-2 | reverse complement strand
GGCGACGCCGTGGCCGCCGCGGTCGTACTGCGGAACGGCGCGGACCCCGTCGGGATGGCCGCGCGCCTCGGGGAGTTCCTCGCCGACCAGTCCGACCTGGGCCCCAAGCAGTGGCCGTCACTGTTGCGGGTGACCGCCGCGCTGCCCCGCACCGCGAGCTTCAAGTTCAGGGCCCGCGACCTGACCGAACGGGGGACGGATCCCGCCGGGGATCTCGTCTGGTCGCGTGCGGACGGTCACAGGACGTTCACGCCGGCGTGAGGTGCCGGTAGGTTCTGCGTGTGAACTCCACACCGCGCCCGAGGGCCGACAGGGTCGATGAGGCCGACAGGGCCGATGAGGCCGACAGGGCCGACAGTGTCGACGATGTGCCCGGCGACGAGGACTTCGGCGTCCCCGCGCTGCCCGAGAAGCCGCTGCTGCGCGGGTGGATCCACGCCGGGACCCTCCCGGTGGCCGTGGTCCTCGGGGTGGTCCTGACCGTCCTGGCGGACGGTGCCGCTCTGAAGTGGGCATGTGCGGTCTTCCTGGCCACCTCGTCGCTGCTCTTCGGGATCTCTGCCCTGTACCACCGCCGGACCTGGGGCCCGAGGGCCACCGCGCTCCTGCGTCGGTTGGACCACTCCAACATCTTCCTGCTCATCGCGGGCACCTACACGCCCATGACGGTCGCGGCGCTCGACCCCCCGGCCAGCACGATCCTCCTGGCCATCGTGTGGTCAGGTGCGCTGCTGGGTATCGCGTTCCGCCTGTTCTGGCTGTCGGCGCCCCGATGGCTGTACGTGGTGCTCTACATCGTCCTCGGGTGGACCGCGGTGTGGTTCGCGGGTGACCTCGTGGAGGCCAACCTCGTGGGGGTCGGCCTCGTCCTCGCCGGCGGTCTCGCCTACACCGGTGGGGCCGTGGTCTACGGTCTCAAGCGCCCGAACCCCGTCCCCGGGGTCTTCGGCTTCCACGAGGTCTTCCACTCCTTCACGGTCCTCGCCTTCGGCTGCCACTGGGCGGCGATGCTGCTGTTCATCACGCAGGCCTGAGCACACGACCACAGCCGCCCCCGTCGTAGAACTCTCGCGCGCACACCAGTGCAGGCACGAGTTCATGGACGGGGGCGGCTGTGCGGGACGGGGCGGCTGTGCGGGACGGGGGCGAAGCCCAGGGGTCAGTCCAGAGATCAGCCCGGTTCAGCTCCGGGGTCAGCCCAGGGTGCCGCGCAGGCGCTCCACCGCCGCCTCGTACTCTCTCGCGATCTGGGCCATCGTCTCGGCGACCGGGACGACACCCTCCAGGGAGCCGATGATCTGGCCCGCCGGCATGGCCACGACCGAGGGATCCTGCGCCTCCGAGATCCGCTGGTGCGCCTCGGCGACGAGGACGTTCTGCAGGGGCATCGGCAGCGGGCTCGGGGCGTCCTCGGCGGCCCACGCCTCGGTCCACTTGCTCTTGAGCAGTCGCGCGGGCTTGCCCGAGTAGATACGGGTCCGGACGGTGTCGGCACTGGTGGCGGCGACCAGCGCCTCCTGCATCGCCCTGGACCCACCGTCGTCGCCGTACTCGGCGGCGGTGAGCCACCGCGAGCCCATCCACGCCCCCTCGGCACCCATCCCGATCACGGCGGCGACCTGTGCGCCGCTGCCGATCCCGCCGGCCGCCAACACGGGGGCGCGGCCGTCGAGCGCGGCGACGATCTCCGGCACCAACACGAGCGTCGCGACCTCTCCGGTGTGGCCGCCGGCCTCGCCACCCTGGGCGATCACGATGTCGACGCCGTTGTCCACGTGCGCGAGCGCGTGCTTCTTGGCGCCGGCGAGCGCGGCGACCTTGATCCCGTTGGCGTGCGCGAGATCCACGATGTGCTTGGGCGGCGACCCGAGCGCGTTGGCGATGAGCACCGGGCGGTGCTTGAGCGACATCTCGACATGGGCCTCGGCGACCGAGTGCAGCCACCCCAGGACGCCGGCGTTGTGCTCGGCGTCGTCCCCGAGAGGCGGCACCCCCAGGTCGTCCAGGACCCGGGACACGAACGCCTTGTGCTCCTCGGGGATCATCGCGGCGATGTCGGAGGTGCTGCCCTCGGTGGGCACCTTGTTGGGCATGACGATGTCGACACCGTACGGCTTGCCGTCGGTGTTCTCGTCCATCCACGTCAGGACCTCGTCGAGCTCGGCCGCATCGTTGTAGCGGACGCACCCGAGGACGCCCATGCCGCCGGCGCGGGTCACCGCTGCGGCGACGGCCTTGGACGGGGTGAAGGCGAAGACGGGGTACTCGATCCCGAATGCCTCCGCGAGGGGGGTACGAATGCTCACTTGCTGATCTCCTGGCTGTCGTCTGCGGGGCGGGACGCGGCGATCTCCGCGGCCCATCGGTAGTCGGGTTTGCCGGCGGGATTGCGCTTGACCGAGGTCTCGACCCACAGCGCCCGCGGGCACTTGTAGCGGGCGATCTCGCGCCGGGCGTGTTCGTTGAGCTCCTCGATCGGCGGGCACTTGCCGTCCCGCGTGTGGAGGACGGCGGCGACCTTGTGCCCCATCCGCTCGTCGGGGATGCCGATCACGAGCGCGTCGTACACGTCGGGGTGCGTCTTGAGGGCGGCCTCGACCTCCTCGGGGTGGACCTTCTCCCCCCCGGTGTTGATGGAGACCGACCCCCGGCCGAGCATCGTCACGGTGCCGTCTGCCTCGACCCGGGCATCGTCACCGGGGATCGAGTAGCGCTTCCCGTTGTAGGTCTTGAACGTGGCGGCGGTCTTGACCTCGTCCTTGTAGTACCCCACCGGGATGTGCCCGGTACGGGCCACCTTGCCGATGACGTCGGATCCGGGTGGGACCTCGTTGCCGTCCGGGTCGAGGACCGTGGTCTCGCCGTCGATCTTCACGCGGGGCCCTCCGGTGTGGGTCTTGCCCTTCTCCGCCAGGGCGATCCCGGAGAAGCCCGTCTCGGAGGACCCGATCGAGTCCGAGAGCATGACGTTCGGGAAGGCGTCGATGAACTGGTCCTTGACCGCGGGCGAGAACAGGGCCGCGGAGGACCCGATGTAGAACAGTGACGAGGAGTCGTACTTCTCCGGGTCCCATTCCTCGATCAGGGGCCGCGCCATCGCGTCTCCCGTGATGAACATGAGATTGATCTTCTGTTCAGTGACGGTCCGCCAGACCGTCTCGGGGTCGAACTCCGGGATGAGCACACTGGTGTGGCCGGCGAACAGAGCCATGAGGATCGCCCACTGGGCGCCACCGTGGATGAGCGGGGGCAGGGCGGTGCGGACCAGCACGCCACCGTCGACCGCCTTGTTCGCGAGCTCCCACTCGTCGGCGACCCTCTCGCCGGTGAGGAAGTCGATGCCGCCGCCGAGGACCATGAACACGTCCTCCTGCCGCCACATCACGCCCTTGGGGGAACCCGTGGTGCCGCCCGTGTACAGCATGTAGATGTCGTCGTTCGACCGCTCGGGGAAGTCACGCTCGGGCGACTGTGATGCCAGCGCCTCGTCGTAGTGGGCGACGGTGACCCCGTCCGGGGTCTGCGGGTCGGGGGTGTCGGTGCCGTCCTCGATGACCACGCAGTGCCGCACCCCCGGCGTGTTGGGAAGGGCCTGGGCCAGCACCTCGGAGTAGCGGCGCTCGTGCACCACCACGACGGAGTCGGAGTTGTCGAGCAGGTACTCGAGCTCGGCGGGGACGTACCGGTAGTTGACGTTGACCATGACCGCGCGGATCTTGAAGATCGCGATCATGGCCTCGACGGCCTCGATGGTGTTGCGGCTGTACACGGCCACCTTGTCGTCCGGCCCGACGCCGACCGACCGCAGGTGGTGCGCGAGCCTGTTGGCCCTGGCCTCCAGTTCCCTGAAGGTGAACGACCGGCCCTCCTGGACCAGGACGACCCGGTCCGGGACGCGATCGACACTGTGCTCGACGAGATCTCCGATGGTGTACGCCATACACCCAAAGTAGAACGTGTTACCGTCGGCCGTGGGCGAAAGCCGTGAACCCGTGTAACTAAATTTTTGGAGGCCCGATGACCCGCGTCGAGACGCCCGAGGACCAGCACCTGCTCACCGAACGGCGGGGACACGTCCTCGTGGTGACCATGAACCGCCCCGAGGCCCGCAACGCCCTGTCCGGCCCGATGATGCGTGGCATGGAGGCGGCGTGGGATCTGGTGGACTCCGACCCGGACATCCGTGCGTGCATCCTCACCGGCGCGGGCGGGTACTTCTGCGCGGGTGCGGACCTCAAGGCCATGAACAAGGACGCGCCGGGCGACAAGTTCGCCGGTGGGGGCTGGGATCTCACCCGCCTGCCCGCGCTACTCAAGGGCCGCCGGTTGAGCAAACCCCTCATCGCCGCCGTCGAGGGCCCGGCGATCGCGGGGGGGACCGAGATCCTGCAGGGCACCGACATCCGGGTCGCCGGCCGGTCCGCCAAGTTCGGCGTCTCCGAGGCCCGCTGGGGCCTGTATCCCCTCGGCGGGTCCGCGGTCCGGCTCGTGCGCCAGATCCCCTACACCGTGGCCATGGAGGTCCTCATGACCGGCCGCCATCTCACCGCCGAGGAGGCGGAGCGGTTCGGGCTGATCGGCCACGTGGTCGAGGACGGTGGCGCACTGGACAAGGCTCTGGAGATCGCCGAGCTCATCGCCGCCAACGGCCCCCTGGCCGTGCAGGGGATGATCGAGACGATCCGCCGCACCGAGGGTATGCACGAGGAGGAGGCCTTCCGCATCGACGCCGAGGTGGGGGGCCGCGTCTTCGCCTCGTCCGACGCCAAGGAGGGCCCCCGTGCGTTCGCGGAGAAGCGCACGCCGGCGTTCCGAGGCGAGTGACCGCGGGCGCGGACCCGGTTACAGGCCCAGCCGGGTCCGCGCCCGGAGCGCCCCGAGGTACCCCGAGGCCAGCCGCTTCTTGGCCGCGGTGAACGGGGGCGTCATGAGCTCGGAGACGT
>NZ_JAALDW010000445.1:13988-24129 GCF_014145055.1 Dietzia sp. DQ11-38-2 | reverse complement strand
GTAGGAGTGGATGGCCACGGCCCGCTCGTGGCTGAACGTCCGGAAGCCGTAGTGCCCGTGGTACCCGCCCATGCCCGAGTTGCCGACCCCGCCGAAGGGGATGGCCGGGGAGGCCATCCCGATGCCGAAATCGTTACCGTAGATGTTCCCCGAACGCGTGCGGTCGGCCACGATGTCGAAGCGACTGTTCTTCTCGCCGTACCAGTACAGGACCAGTGGGCTGGGCCGCTCGTTGATGTAGCGCACGGCCTCGTCGAGCCCCCGGTAGCCGAAGACCGTGAGTACGGGCCCGAACACCTCGTCCGAGTCGATCTCCATCTCCGGCGTCACGCCGGTGAGCAGCGTGGGGGCGATCTTCCGGAGGGACGCGTCCGGCAACCGCTCCCCCACCGGGGCGGCGTCGCGCCGCACCGCGCCCTTGGCCACGGCGTCCTCGATCAGGCCGACGATGCGCTCGTAGTTGGAGGTGTTGACGATCGCGGTGTATTCGGGATTGCCCACGATGGCCGGCAGGGTGTGGCGCCACTGGTCCAGGACGGTCTCGCAGAAGTCGTCTACGGCGTCCTCCGGGACGAAGACGTAGTCCGGACACATGCACACCTGGCCACCGTTGATCATGCGGGAGGCCGCGATACCGCGCGCGGCCCGGTCGAGGTCGGCGCTGGTGTCCACCACCACGGGATTCTTGCCGCCGAGCTCGAGCGTCACCGGGGTGAGGTTCTCCGCGGCGTCCCTTGCGACGGACCTGCCGACCCCTGGGGACCCGGTGAAGAACAGGTGGTCGAAGGGCAGGACGGAGAAGTCCGAACCGCGCCCGTGCTCGGGTCCCGCGACGGCCAGTTCGTCGACGGCGAAGTACTCGGGGGCGCGGTCGCAGAGCACCTCTGTCGTGTGGGCGGTGACCGACGACGGCCGGATCATCACCCGGTTGCCGGCGGCGAGCGCCGACCCGGCCGGGACGATCGTCAGATAGAGGGGGAAGTTCCAGGGGCCGATGATCCCGACGACGCCCTTGGGATCATGGCGGACCTGCTGGGTGAACCCCGCCGCGTCGAGGGCCCGGGAGACCCGCGTCGGCTTCATCCACCGGGCGAGGTGGCCGCGCTGATGGTCCAGGTCCGGGATCGATGAGGCGATGTCGGTGATCGTGGAGAACGTCTCGGGTCGGCAGCCGTAGTCTTCCCGGATCGCCTCGGTGAACTCGGCCGCGTTGTCCAGCACGAGGCGCTTGAGCCGCTGGATCCGGTCCCGCCGGATCCCGGCGGCGGGCTGCGGGTCGGCGAGGAACGCCTGCTGCTGCCGCTCGAGGATCTGGGCGAGGGTGAGATCACGGGCCGTCGGGGTCCTGGTCATGCGTCCAGAGTAGGTGGCGGTAGGTGACCGACGCCATGGGTACGACGACGAGGGCGGCGGGTGCACCGAGGCGGGGCCGGCCAGTGCCACCGTCGACGAGGCCGTGCCGGCGACATACCGACTGCGGAGCCCCGCCGTCCGCAGACCGCGGGGCTCCGGGGACTCCTCGGTCAGGTCCCGAGCGAGCTCAGGGTCACGACTCCGCCACCGCCGTCGAGAGAACTCGTCAGCGAGCCCAGGCTGCCCGTCGCCGGCTCGGTCGGCTCGGGCTCCGGGTTCACAGTCTTCGGCGTGATGATCGCCTGGCGGGTGTCCTGCGAGGACAGGTAGACGCCGTGTCCGGAGAAGAGAGCGCGGATGGTGCGCTCTCCGTCGGTGGTCGGGTTCCAGGGCAGGCTCGCCGTCCCATCCGGCTGGACCGGAGCGGTGCCGATCAGCTCGTTGCCGTCGTAGAAACTGACTATCCCCCCGGCCATGCCCGCATCGACCGCGGCCCTGAGCATGATCTGCCGCCCTACCTGTGTCGTCGTGATCGGATCCAGCGTGGTCGTGGTCGCCACGTTGCTCGGATCGGCCGCGGCCACGGTGACGGGGATCGCCCCGTTCGACGGGGCCACGCCGCTGCGCCCGGAGAAGGTGGCATCGATCGTGCGTTCGCCTCCCGCCGACGGAACCCAGTCGATGCTCGCGGTGCCGTCCGCTCCGACAGGCGCCGCGCCGATCTGGGAGCCCTCGTCGAGGAACACGACCTCGCCACCAGCCCCCGCCGGCGACACCGTCGCGGTGAGCCGGGTACTCAGTCCGACCTTCGGTGAGCCCACCGCCACGACTGTCACGGTGGAAGCGACGTTGCTCGGCGAGACGATAACGTCACGTACCTGCGACACAGAACCTCCGTGGGTGCCGGTCTGCGCGACACTGGCTCGGATCTGCTTGGCACCCGCGCCGGACGGCACCCACGGAAGCGTCGCCTGATTCGCCGAGACGGTGGCACTGCCGACATTCTGGCCGTCCACGGTGAAGACGACCTGACCACCATCGGGGACGCCGGAGGTCGTGACCCTCAGCGTGACCTGCTGGCCGACCTCCGGGTTGGTGGGCTGTGCCAGGAACACCGAGGTGCCCATTCGCCGGACGGTGATGGTCGGGCCGAGCGACATCGAACCCCGGTACTGCCCCGCGACAGAGGCGAACTCCGCACCCCCGGTCGGGACGCTACCGGCGCCACACAGCACTCGGTAATCCGTCTCCATCCAGAACCCCGGCCCGACGCCTGGCCCACTCCAGTTGGCGCGATTTCCCGAGAACGAGAACTGGCTGTTGGACTCCGTGATCAGAGCACCCCCGGATGCCTGCCCCCTGGTCGTCCCGGCAACCCGCTCGAAACAGGACGGCACGTCACTCCGGACCCCGTAGAGCAGATCGGCCAGCGACGTGCGCTGCACATTGGTCCGCACCGTCACCTGATCCCCGTAGGTCGGCGACGACTCACTCACCGTCCGGTCGATACGGAAACTCGACGCGAATGCGCCCGAGTACGTGGCGCTCGCCGATATCGGCTCCGCCGAGGCGGCACCGGCTCCGCCCACAATGAGAGAAGCAACGGCCGCCATCGCGGTCGCTCCGGCTACGCTCCGGGACGTCTTTCCGTTCCCCATGAACCCCTCCTGGTCTCGATGAACCCCCGTACACGGATCGACGCTGATCGCCGAAGACACGGTGCGCACGGTGTGACGTACGCAACACTAGTGAAGGCAACTTCAGAAATAAACACTCATCTGAACATGAGTCCATGTTTCCGAGCCGTCATGTCCGTGCCGTCCGTAGTGCGCCAATAGACGACAGCCCGCGCACCAACCAATTGAGCGCTTGTCAGATTCCGGCAGAGAGGACGCCGAGTAGTCTCGGCGGAGGATCTGAGCGCAGCAACGCCGCCCGCTCTGGATTCTGGCCAGAACCGCACCACTTCCGTGTCCACGGCCCGGGTCTCGACCGCATCGGTCACGTCGAGGACGCCATCCCGTACCTCACGTGTCGAGCCTTTCCGGCGTGCTCGACGCGCATCAGGCGCGTCCACGCCGGGCTGCCTACTTCGCGTCCGCCCAGTACGGGTCCTTGAGCGTGCGCTTGACCAACTTCCCGTTGGCCTGACGGGGCAGCTCCTGCACCACGTCGATCGACCGCGGCATCTTGAACTTGGCCAGTCGCCCGGAGAGGTCCTCGAGGATCTGGGCCTTGAGCTCGTCGGACTCGACGTATCCCTCGGCCAGCTCCACCACGGCCTTGACCTCCTCACCCCAGTCGGCGTGCGGGATGCCGAACACAGCCACGTCGCGGACCGCCTCGTGGCGGGTCATCTCCGACTCGATCTCGGCGGGATAGATGTTCACACCGCCTGAGATGATCATGTCGTTCTTGCGGTCGCACAGGAAGAGGTAGCCGTCGGAGTCCACGTAGCCGATGTCGCCCATGGTGAACAGCTCGCCCACATAGGTCTTGGCTGTCTTCTCCTCGTCCTGGTGGTACTCGAACTTGGACCCGTGCATCTGGAGATAGACATTGCCGGTCTCGCCGACGGGGAGCTCGTTGCCGTCGTCGTCGAGGATCTTCAGGGTGGTGGTCTTCCACGGCCGCCCCACACTCCCGGGCTTGCGCAGCCACTCCTCGCCCGTGATGGTGCAGCCGCCGCCCTCGGTGCCGGCGTAGTACTCGGTGAGGACGGGTCCCCACCAGTCCAGCATCGCCTGCTTGACGTGCTTCGGACACGGTGCGGCGCCGTGGACGATCGTCCGGAGGCTCGACACGTCGTACTTCGCCCTCACGTCCTCCGGCAGCTCGAGCAGGCGCGAGAACTGGGTCGGGACCATGTGGGACTGGGTCACCCCGTGGGCGTCGATGAGGCGCAGCATCTCCTCAGGGGCCCACTTGTCCATGAGGACCACCGTCTGACCCAGGTTGAGCGAGATCGCGACGAAGTTGAGTACCGCGGTGTGGTAGAGCGGCGAGCCGCAGATGTGGACGTTGTCCGGGCCCTGGATGCCGAAGCCGGCGAAGAAGAAGTAGTTGGGAACTGTCACCTGGTCGGGCGAGGCACCGGTCAGCGGCCTGCGGACACCCTTGGGGCGGCCGGTGGTGCCCGAGGTGTAGAGCATCGGGGCGCCGAGGGTGCGGTCCGACGGCAAGGGGTCCTCCCCTTCTGCCGGGACGGCGAGTTCGGACAGCGGGCGGAACCCGGGCACGTCGCCGATCGCGTAGCAGCGGGCGGGGTCGAGCCCGGCCTCCGTCGCGGCGACGGTGGCCACGTCGGCGAACCTCTCGTCGGCCACGAACACCGTCGAACCCGAGTTCTCGAGGATGTACGCGACCTCCGGCCCCGTCAGGTGCCAGTTGGCGGGAGCGACGTAGAGACCGATCTCGAGGGCGGCGAAGTAGACCTCGAGGAATCCGATGCCGTTCGGCGCCAGCAGGACGATCCCGTCCCCGGCCCCGAGACCCAGTGCGCGCAGTCCCCGGGCATGGCCGTGTGCGGCGTCCACGAGTTCGCCGAAGGTCACCTGACGGCCGGAGGCCTCGATCACCGCGACGCGGTCCGGCTCCGCCTGGGCGATCCGGTAGACGCTGGTGACGTGCTCGCCGGTCCGGGGGTCCGGGACTCCGGCGTCGGCGGGGACAGAGGGTGTGGGTGCGCTCATGACCACCAGACTAGAACGTGTTCCTGTTGGAGGTCCAGGGATTGACCCGGAGGACTATTCTCATCTCATGTCCGCAGACTCCTCCGGAGCCCGGGCGATCCGGGCCACCGACGACGACCGCACCGCGGTCATCACCGCGCTCGACTCCGCGCTGGCCAGCGGCCAACTCGACCAGTTCGAGCACTACGAGCGGGTGCGAACGGCCACGGCCGCACGCAACGTCGACGAGCTGCGCCCACTGTTCGCCGACCTCCAGGGAGTGAGGGTCCGGCTGCACGGCGACGCGGGTCCGATCCCCGCGGAGTCGTTCACGAGAGGCGTGACCACGCAGTGGTCCCCGCCGACGGGACCCGGGCGTCGACCCTGGGGTGTCCTCGCGGGGGCGCTCGTGGTGGCCGCACTGATGACCGGGGCGTTCCTGGCGTTCTCCGCCTCCGACGACCCGGACCCCGTCGGGCGGGAGGCGACGGCCGCGGACCGCCCGGCCCGAGGCGGACAGGGAGAGGGGCGCGTCCTCGACAATCCCGCCCCCCTGTCCCCCGAGGGCCTCGAGCGGATCTTCTCGAGCGCCGGTCGGGCGTCGGGGTCGGAGCTGGCCACGAGCCTGGTGGTGCACCCGGAGCACGCGGTGCTGTCCTGGACCGACCCGGAGCACCCCAGCCGGACACTGCGGCAGATCTACCGCGGCGGTTGGTCCGGGTGGGCAGACAGCCCCAGCACGCGCGAGGGGTCGTTCCGGCTGGCCGACCTCGATGCCGCCGTGATCGCGCCGGTCGTCGCAGGAGCCGCCGAGAGCCTCGGGATCGCAGGGGAGACCGACGCCTTCCTCAACGTCGCCGCGGACGACGCCGGCCGACCGAGCTACACCGTCCACGTGCGCAACGACGTCCACCAGAGCGGGTTCCTCGTGGTGGATCACGCCGGCGAGCCGGTGCGCATCATGCCGCCCGGTTGACAGACCGGATCAGTCGATCAGCCGGCTCAGTGACTCGATCTCCTCGACCGAGCGGGCCGTCACCACGAGCATGGTCACGCCCGCGGCCTCCCATTCGGCGATCTGGGAGCGCACCGAGTCCTCGTCGCCGATGATCGCGGTGGCCTCGACCATCTCGTCGGGCACCGCCGCCGCGGCCTCCTCCTTGCGACCGGAGCGGAACAGCTCGGTGATGCGGTCGACATCGTCCGCGAAACCCATCCGACGGAACGCCTCGGCGTGGAAGTTCTTCTCCTCGGCGCCCATGCCCCCGGCGTAGAGCGCGGTGAACGGCTTGTAGGCGTCGAGCACGGAGCGCCGATCCTGCGTTATGTGGAGTTGACACAGGAACGCCACCTCGAAGTCCTCCCGGGTACGCCGGGCCCCGGGACGGGCGAATCCCTCGTCGAGCCAGGCGTTGAACTCGTGGGCGGTCCGCGGCGAGGCCAGGAACCCCAGCCATCCGTCGGCGATCTCGGCCGCGAGCGCGACGTTCTTGGGCCCCTCGGCGCCCAGCCAGATGGGCACGTCCTCGCGCAGGGGGTGGAGGATCGACTTGAGCGGCTTGCCCAGGCCGGAGGCGCCGGGGCCCTGGTACGGCAGCGCGTAGGCAGGGCCGTCGGAGGTGACGGGAGCCTCGCGGCGGAGCACCGCACGGATGATGTCGATGTACTCCCGCGTCCGGGCCAACGGTTTGGCGAAGGGCTGCCCGTACCAGCCCTCGACCACCTGCGGGCCGGAGACACCCAGGCCCAGACAGAAGCGACCGCCGGAGAGGTGGTCCAGGGTCATGGTGCTCATCGCGGTGGCCGTGGGCGTCCGGGCGGACAGCTGCACCACCGCCGTGGACAGGCGGATGCGGTCGGTGAGCGAGCCGTACCAGGCCAGCGGGGTGAACGCGTCCGAGCCCCAGGCCTCGGCGGTGAAGACGGTGTCGAACCCCGCCCTGTCCGCCGCCACCACGAGGTCGGCGTGATTGGTGGGCGGCTGGGCGCCCCAGTATCCGAGCTGCAAGGCGAATTTCATGGGCCCCAGTGTGACCCACGCCGCCGCGGCGCGGGGCGGGCCCGCGAAAAGCCACACGCCCCGCACTGGAACGTGTTCTACTTGTGGGGTGACATCCAGAGAGATCGTTGTCGACATCATCCCGCCCGACGAGCCCGTGCTCTCGGCACCGCTCGCCCCGTCCTTCGACTACACCCGGTCGACCGGACCGGTCCTCGGCGCGTTCTTCACCGGCCTGCGTGAGGGCCGCCTCGTGGGGACACGCGACTCCCGCGGCGCGGTCCACGTGCCGCCCGTGGAGTTCGACCCCGTCACCCACGAGGCCCTGACGGACCTCGTCGAGGTGGGCTCGGGGACCGGGATCGAGGGCGTCGTCGTCGTCTGGACCTGGGTTCCCGAGCCCGCGGACGTCGCCCCGCTCGACTCACCCTTCGCGTGGGCCCTGGTCCGGTTCGACGGCGCCGACACCGCCATCCTGCTGCCCCTCGCCGCCGAGGGCCCCGAGGCCGTGCACTCGGGGATGCGCGTGCGTCTGCAGTGGTCCGCCGAGCGGACCGGGACCATCCACGACATCGCGTGCGTGGTCCCCGCGGACGCGGCGGGCGGCACAGGCCCGGGCGACGACGAGCTGGGGCAGTCCTCCGGGGACGAGGCGGTCTCCATGCTCATCACGCCGATCGGACTCTCGGTGACCCACACCGCCTCGCCCGCGGAGAGCGAGTTCCTCAGGGCGATCGTGCAGGGCCGGATGCTCGGGCGTCGACGCTCCAACGGGCCCGAGGTGTACGTTCCGCCGCGGGACTACTGCCCCTCGGACGGGGTGGCGATGGGTGAGTACGTGGAGGTCTCCGACGTCGGGACCGTCACCACGTTCGGCATCGTCAACGTGCCGTTCGCGGGACAGGAGATCACGCCCCCGTACGTCACCGCGTACATCCTCCTCGACGGGTCGGACGTCCCGATCCAGCACCTGGTGCTGGGCTGCGAGGCCTCGGAGGTGCGCATGGGAATGCGCGTGCGCGCGATCTGGACCCCGGAGGATGACCGCCCCGCCTCGATGAAGGCCATCACGCACTTCGAGCCGACCGGCGATCCCGACGCCGACCCCGACACCTACGCCCATCATCTGTAGAGGACACCCGTGACCCCCACCGCACCCCGGGACGTGGCCGTCGTCGGTTTCGCCCACGCCCGACACACAGAGTCCACCTTCGGCACCACCAACGGCGTGGAGATGCTCGCGCCCGTCTTCGCCGAGTGCTACCGCCAGACGGGTCTGGACCGGACCGACATCGACTTCTGGTGCTCCGGCTCCTGCGACTACCTGGCCGGGCGCGCCTTCTCCTTCATCTCCGCCGTCGACACCATCGGCGCGGTGCCCCCCATCAGCGAATCGCACGTGGAGATGGACGCCGCCTGGGCGTTCTTCGAGGCCTACCTCAAGATCGCCACGGGACAGGCCGACACCGCGCTGGTCTACGGGTTCGGCAAGGCCTCGGCGAGCACGGACCTCGACTCGGCAATGGCACTGCAGCTCGACCCGTACACGGTCGCGCCCCTCTGGCCGGGTCGGCACCACATGGCCGCACTGCAGGCCCGCGCGGGGATCGACGCCGGCACGTGGTCGGAGGGTGCGATGGCCTCGGTCGCCGCCCGCGCCACCGGCAGGGACGAACGTGAGCTGCTCGCCGAGCCGTACGTGGCCGACCCGTTGCGCCGCCACGACTGCCCGCCGGTCACCGACGGCGCCGGCGCGATAATCCTCGCCTCCGGCGACCGGGCACGCGAGCTGGTCGACACCCCGGCCTACGTCACGGGGATCGAGCACATCGCCGACTCCGCCGAGTTCGGCGCCCGCGATCTCACCGACTCCCCCTCGGCCCGCGCCGCCGCCGTGCGCGCCACCCGGGCATCCGGAGAGCGGCCCGATCTCGGGGGAGTGACCGTCGCCGAACTGCACACCCAGTACACGCACCAGGAACTGCTCCTGCGTTCCGCGCTGGGCATCGGCGACGACGTGGCCGTGACACCGTCCGGCGGATCGTTGCTGGCGGACCCGCTGTTCTCCGCCGGGCTCGAGCGCATCGGGTACGCCGCCAACGACGTCATGGAGGGCCGCACCGAACGCGCCCTCGCCCACGCCACCAGCGGACATCTGCTTCAGCAGAACCTCATCTGCCTCCTGGAAGGACGCCCCGCATGAGCGCCCACAGCTCTGGTCTCCCCGCGGCCGTTCTCGGCACCGGCCAGACCCACCACGTCGCCCGTCGCACGGACGTCTCCATGTCCGGCCTCTGCCGCGAGGCGATCGACGCCGCCATGACCGACGCCGGCGTGGGATGGGACGAGATCGACGCGGTGGTCGTGGGCAAGGCCCCCGACCTGTTCGAGGGCGTCATGATGCCCGAGCTCATGATGGCCGACGCGCTCGGCGCGGTCGGCAAACCGCTCCTCCGCGTCCACACCGCCGGCTCCGTCGGTGGTTCGACGGCCGTGGTGGCCGCGTCGCACATCCAGTCCGGCCGTTACCGACGAGTCCTGGCCGTAGCGTGGGAGAAGCAGTCCGAATCCAACGCCATGTGGGCCCTGAGCCTGCCCGTGCCGTTCACCGCCCCCGTCGGCGCGGGAGCCGGCGGGTATTTCGCCCCCCACGTGCGGTCCTACATCCGCACCACCGGCGCCCCGGAGCACGTCGGCGCGATGGTGGCGGTGAAGGACCGCCTCAACGGGTCCATCAACCCCCACGCCCACCTCAAGCAGCCCGACCTCACCGTGGACAAGGTGCTGCAGGGGCAGATGCTGTGGGACCCCATCCGTTTCGACGAGACCTGTCCGTCGTCCGACGGCGCGTGCGCGATCGTCCTCGGCGACGCCGAGGCCGCCGAGGAGGTCGAGTCCACCGGCCGCCGTGTCGCGTGGGTGCACGCCACCGCGTTGCGCACCGAGCCCGGGACCTTCGCCGGCCGTGACTACGCCAACCCGCAGGCCAGTCGCGACGCCGCGGCGGCCCTGTGGGCCGAGGCCGGGATCACCGACCCGGCCGAGGAGATCGACGCCGCCGAGATCTACGTCCCGTTCTCGTGGTTCGAGCCCATGTGGTTGGAGAGCCTCGGGTTCG
>NZ_JAALDW010000445.1:5897-13842 GCF_014145055.1 Dietzia sp. DQ11-38-2 | reverse complement strand
CCGAGGCCGCCCGGCAGGTCATGGGCCGCGCTGAGGAGCACCAGATCCCGGGGGCGCGCAAGGCCCTCGGCCACGCCTACGGTGGCGGGTCCCAGTTCTTCTCCATGTGGGTCGTCGGATCGGAACGCAGGCGATGAGCAACCCCTACCTGGACGCCGGCGGCATGTACCGGCCGCTCGAGATGAGCGAGGCGGCGTTGGCGAGCCCCGCCTACGCCGCCGCGCGCCGTTCGTGGGCCGCGACCAACGCCGGCGACCGCGACGCCTGGATCGCCGGGTGGAACCCCGAGGGCACCATCGAGGATCCCGTGGGGCCGTCGATGTTCGACGCCGAGGGCATCGGTCACACCGGCACCCAGCGGCTCCTGGAGTTCTGGGAGAAGGCCGTGGCCACCCCGGACCACATCGAGTTCCGGTTCGACCGCGGGATCGCCGCGGGCGACGAACTCCTCTGCGTCGGCACCATGCGGACCCACATGGGCTCCAGCGTCATGGAGATCGACATCGCCGTGGACTACCGCGTCGACTCCCAGGGGCGGCTTCTGAACCTCCGCGCCTTCTGGGAACAGGACGTGGCCATGGCCTCAGGACTACGACCGCTGACCGACGACGACCGCGCTGCCATCGCCGGTGCCGTCACGAAGGGCGGCTGACATGAGCCGTGTAGTGGACGCCGAGTTCTCCGTTCCCATCTCCTTCTCCCCCGTCGACCAGATCATGGACATCGCCCGAGGGGCCGAAGCCGCCGGTTTCGACCGGATCGTCCTGCCCGACTCACTGTTCCACCCGCGACGGCAGGACGAGGACTACCCGTACACCCCGGACGGCTCCCGCATGTGGGACGCCAGCACCCAGTGGGTCGAGCCCCTCGTCGCCTCCGCCGCGATGGGCGGGGCCACCTCCCGCATCCGCTTCTGCCCGCAGGTGCTCAAGGTCGGACCGCGCAATCCGCTGCTGCTCACCAGGCAGGTGGCGTCGGTGGCGCTGCTGACGGGGAACCGGCTGGACCTCGGCGTGGGGATCGGCTGGGACCCCAACGAGTTCGAGTGGTGCGGGGCGCCGTTCAAGGGCCGCGGCAAGCGCACCGACGAATCGCTGGCGATCATGCGCGAGGCCCTGCGGGGTGAGTGGATGGAGTTCCACGGCGAGCATTTCGACTTCGACGAGCTGATCTTCACCCCCGCCCCCAGCCAGCAGGTGCCGTTCTACGTCGGCGGTCACACCGAGATCGCGCTCAAGCGGGCCGCGAGGGTGGGCCAGGGCTGGACCAGCGCCATGATGGGCTATGACGAGATCGTCACCACCGTCCGGCGGCTGGGTGAACTCCTCGAGGCCGACGGCCGCTCACTGGCCGACCGGGGAGACGGCTCGCCCTTCGCGATCCAGGTGGTCTGCCTGGACCGCTTCGGCACCCGGGGCTTCACGGAACTGGTCGAGGCCGGGGTCACCGACATCATCGTGATGCCGTGGATGATCGACGGCCACGGGTTCGACTGCTCCACCGAACAGAAGCTCGACTCCATCGCGGCCTTCGGCGAGAAGTACGGACTCAGCGACTGAGATCGATGTCGCGGAGGCACGCGAGGATCTCGCGGTGGGTGTCCTCCGTGGCCTCCAGGTGCATGAGATGCCCCGCCGGCGCGGAGATCGCCCGGACCATGCGTACGTCGTCGTGATGTCGCCCGAGCCTGGAGAGCGGATCCCGTCCGTGGAACCCCTCGAGATCGGGGTCGTGCTCGGAGTAGAGGAAGTAGAACGGCACCGGGTTGGTCTGTCGCTCGAACTCCTTCCGCGCGGACCAGGACGCGTCCATCGCCCGATACCACTGCAGCGGGCCGGCGAACCCCGTGCGGGCGTACTCGGCTTCGTAGACGTCCATCTCCTCGACCGAGAACCACGGCCACGGCAGTGGAGGCGCCTCGGGCAGCGCCTCGAGATAGGTCGACCCCGGGGGGTGCTGCCACACATCGAGGTAGTGGTAGTCCGCCGACAGTGCGTAGAAGACCCTGGTGAGGAACTCCCGCTCGCGACCGGCGAGATCGGCCTCGGCCACTCCCGGCCGCGAGAAGTAGTGGAGGTGCAGGAAGTGCTTCTCGGCCATCATCGCCGAGCCCTCCAGCGGCGGGACCGAGCCGGCGGTACCCATGAACGGGTTCTCCATCCCGATCACCGCCCGCACCCGCCCGGGTTCCAGATGGCAGGTGTCGTACGCGACGCCCGCCCCGAAGTCGAAGCCCACCAGCACGATCCGGTCGGCCCCCTCGGCGTCGCACACCGCGAGGACGTCGTCGACCACCTCGCGCGGCGAGTAGGCCTCCACGTCGGCGGGCGCGTCCGACCGCCCCATGCCCCGCAGGTCCGGTGCGATGACCCGCCACCCCGCGGCGGCGAGCACCGGGATCATGCGGTGCCAGGTGAACCAGAAGTGCGGGAAGCCGTGGAGGAGGACCACCGTGCCCGGGCGGCCGTCCGCGGGGGCGGGCTCGGCGACGACGTAGTGGAGCCGAACGCCGTCGCGGTCGACGTGGCGATGGTCTCGCACGGAGCCGGACATCAGGACGACGAGCCCCGGGTCAGCGCATGACCGGGCATTTGTAGTCGACCGTCCACTCGGTGATGCCGTTGAGCCACCCCGAGCGGATGCGGGAGGGCTCGCCGAGCGCCTCCAGGTTCGGGAGGTGATCGGCGATGGCGTTGAAGATCAGTTCGATCTGCAGCCGGGCCAGGTTCGCCCCGATGCAGTAGTGCGGGCCGTTCCCGCCGAAACTCAGGTGCGGGTTGGGGTCGCGCAGGATGTTGAACGAGAAGGGGTCGGTGAACACGTCCTCGTCGAAGTTCGCCGAGCCGTACATGATGGCGGCGCGATCACCCTTCTTCATGGTCACGCCCCCGATCTCGACGTCCTCGGTGGCGGTGCGCTGGAACGACGTGATCGGCGAGGCCCAGCGGAGGATCTCGTCGTAGGCGGTCGCGGGACGCTCTGCCTTGAACAGCTCCCACTGATCGGGGTTGTCGAGGAACGCGACCATCCCGTGCGTGGTGGCGTTGCGGGTGGTCTCGTTGCCGGCGACGGCCAACAGCACCACGAACCAGCCGAACTCGTCGGGGGTGAGCCGTTCGCCGTCGATGTCGGCCTGGATGAGCTTGGTCACCAGGTCGTCTCGCGGATCGACCTCACGCTTGGCCGCGAGCTCCTGCGCGTACGACAGGACCATGGCATTGGCCATCTGCGACTCCTCGACCTTGCCGGGGACGTCATAGCTGGTCATCTGGTTGGACCACTCGAAGATCTGGTGGCGGTCCTCCAGCGGGATGCCGATGAGCTCGGCGATCGCCTGCAGCGGCAGTTCGGAGGCGACCTCGGTGATGAAGTCGCCGCTGCCCTTGGCCGCAGCGGTCTCGACGATGACCCGCGCCTTCTCGGCGAGGTGGTCGCGGAGCTTCTCGATGTTGCGGGGGGTGAAACCCTTGGAGATGGTGCGCCGGTACTTCCTGTGCTCCTCGCCGTCCTGGTTGATGAACAACAGGCGGGTCAGTTCGACGATCTCGCGCTCGGTGCCCGGTGCGAAGCGCGGGATCGCGGTGTTCTCGAACGTGGAGAACACCTCGTTGGTGCGGCGGGAGATCTCCTTGACGTCCTCGTGCTTGGTGACCACCCAGTAGCCGTCGTCGTCGAACCCGTCGGCTCCGGGCTCGTTGGCGCACCACCGGATCGGCTCGGTCCGACGGAGGTGGGCCCACTCGGGATGCGGTAGGCGCTTCTCGTAGAGCTCCGGATCCGTGAAGTCGAAACCCTCGGGGATGGTTACTGCCTGCACTTGGTACTCCTTGACCGCGTCGGATGCGTCTCGTGCTCGGCGACCGACGACCCCGGGATACTGCGAACCCGGGATCCGAGCGGTAATCTAGAACACGTTCCACCCACCATACTAGAACACGTTCCTCTCGGGCGCCCGATCCACTGTGCCCGTTCTTCCGGAAGGACCACCATGGGCAATCCCGTCATCGTCGAGGCCGTTCGTACCCCGATCGGCAAGGCGCGCGGCGCACTGTCGGGCCTGCACCCCGCACACCTGTTGGGGGCGTCCCAGAAAGAGGTCATCCGGCGCGCCGGGATCGACGCGTCGCTGGTGGAGCAGGTCGTCGGCGGGTGCGTCACGCAGGCCGGCGCCCAGGGCAACAACGTCACCCGCGGCGCCTGGCTCGCCTCCGGACTGCCGTGGCAGACCGCGTGCACGACCATCGACTGCCAGTGTTCGTCGGCGCAGCAGGCCAACCACTTCATCGCCAACCTCATCCACGCCGGGGCGATGGACGTCGGCATCGCCTGCGGCGTCGAGTCGATGAGCTGGATCGCGCTCCGCGCGGCTGTCGGCGACGGCTCCAACGGCATGCCCCGGCCCGACGACTGGCAGATCGACCTGCCCGACCAGTTCACCGCCGCCGACCGGATCGCGCAGCGGCGCGGATTGAGCCGGGCGGACCTGGAGGAGCTGGGCGTGCGGTCCCAGGCCAACGCCAAGCGCGCGTGGGAGGAGGGCCGCTTCGACCGCGAGACCTTCGGCGTCGACGCCCCCGAACGCCTGAAGGACGGAACCTACACCGGCGAGACGGTGACCGTCACCCGGGACCAGGGCCTTCGTGAGACCACCGCGGAGGCGCTCGCCGGCCTGAAGCCGGTACTCGAGGGCGGCCTGCACACCGCCGGCACCTCCAGCCAGATGTCGGACGGATCTGCCGCGGTGCTACTCATGGACGAGGACGTCGCAAAGGCACACGGGCTCCGGCCCCGCGCCCGGATCGTCCACCAGGCACTGGTCGGAGGCGAGCCCGAGTACCACCTCGACGGCCCCGTCCAGGCCACCCAGCGCGTGCTCGACCGCTCGGGCATGTCCATCGCCGACTTCGATCTCTTCGAATGCAACGAGGCCTTCGCCTCGGTGCTGCTCAGCTGGGCCGCCGTGCACGGTCCGGACATGGACAAGGTCAACGTCAACGGGGGCGCCATCGCGATCGGACATCCTGTGGGGAGCACCGGGTCTAGGCTCATCACGACCGCCCTGCACGAGCTCGAGCGAACGGACGGCGAACGCGCCCTCATCACGATGTGCGCGGGCGGCGCCCAGGCCTCGGCGAGCATCATCGAGAGGATCTGACATGAGCAGCACCACCATCGAGACAGCCGCAGCCCGCCGGAGCGAGGTCTTCGCCGCCATCTCCTCCGCCAACGGCGCGGAGGACGCGGCGGAGGCGATCGCACACCTGCTGGCGGTGCCCGTCGACGAGGCACGCGAGGTACTGAAGACGCCACTGGAGGCGTTCGTCGGACACACGACCAACCACCCGGTCGGTGCGGGGCCACACGGCTTCGCCCTGTTCCCGTTCCGCGACACTGCAGACCACTCCGACCTCTACCATTCGCGCTCGTCGGACGAGACGTCCGCGACGGCCGGCGAGTGGGACCAGCAGAAGACGGAGGAGGAGCGAAAGGCGGGCCTGGCACGGATCGAGAGCGAGTCGGCGATGTGGTTCGTCGCCGTGGACACCTCCCGCGACCAACCGGTGGGCCTGGTCTTCGGCGAGCAGATCGACGACGGCGATGTCGACGTGGCCATCTGGATCCACCCCGACGAGCGCAAGAAGGGCTTCGGCCTGGCGGCACTCAAGGAGAGCCGACGCGAGTTGGCGGCGTTCTTCCCGGGCAAGCACGTGATCGTCCGCGCACCGCTGTCGAGCTCGAAGTGAGCGAGAGCCACCCCGGGGTGGAGACCGGCGTGGACGATCCCCGGCGCTCCAAGCCGTGGGTTCTCGGCGTCATCAAGGTGATGTCCCGGGTCAACACCTGGTCCTACCGCGTCTCCGGCGGCCGCATCGGCGGCAACTGGAGGGTGGGATCGGCACTCACGGCGCCGGTTCCGGTCTGTCTGGTGACGACGACGGGGCGCAGGTCCGGCGAACCGCGAACAGTGCCGCTGCTCCACCTCCCGGACGGTGACCGGGTCCTGCTGGTCGCCTCCCAGGGGGGACTGCCCACACACCCGCAGTGGTACCGGAACATCCTGGCGAACCCGGAGGTCACCATCCAGGTGGGGCGGAGGACCCGGGCCATGACGGCGAGGGAGGCGACCGCGGAGGAGCGCGCCGAGCTCTGGCCCCGACTCGTCGAGCGCTACGCCGACTTCGCGTCCTACCAGGCCAACACGAGCAGGGTGATCCCGGTGGTGATCTGCGAACCGACCGGCTGACTGCGAGACCGCCGCCCCGGCCGGGGCCTCTCCACTCGAGAGGCCCCGGCCGTTGTCGTGGCCCTGGATGTTCTCTTATTCCACTTACTGCTCGCGACGGCTGTTTATCAGTCCATTATCACCTCATCCGTCACTTCAGTACCACTTCCTGAGCAAACCGTTGACACCCACTCAGCCTTAGAGGATTCTTATGCGCGTTAGAAGTCCGGACCCGGATCCGCAGGATCCAGTCGTCCGAGGGGTCACACCACCGAAAGGACCTCCCCCATGAACAAGCCCACCAGGGCCGCCGCGGTCGCGGCATCAGTACTCCTCGCCGCGTCCGGCGTCCACGGCACGGCCAACGCGCAGGATCTGGGCAGCATCATCGACGCGCTCGGCCCGATCACCGGCTCCATCGGAGACCTCGACGGGGGCTCGGCCGGCCTGGATCCGCTCAGCGGTTCCGCCGACCTGCCCGCTCTCAGCTCCGAGCCCCTCGCCGGGTCCACGGCCCTGCCGGGGAGCTCGGACCCGCTCGGCGGATCGGCTGAGCTGCCGGGCAGCTCGGACCTGCTCGGCGGTTCGGCCGAGTTCGGCTCCACCGACATCGGCTCACTCGGCATGATGCCGCTGTCCACCGACCTCCTCGGCGGCTCCGCCGAGCTGCCCGCCTCCTCCGAGCTCCCCCCGCTGTCCACCGACCTGCTCGGCGGCTCCGCCGACTTCACCTCCTCGGACCTCGCTCCGCTGTCCACGCAGCTGGACCTGCTCGGCGGCTCGGCCGAGGTCGGCTCCACCGGCATGGCCCCCCTGTCCACCGACCTGCTCGGAGGGTCGGCCGAGTTCGGGTCGGCCGAGTTCGGTTCCACCGAGGTCGGCTCGGCCGGCATGGCCCCGCTGTCCACCGACCTGCTCGGCGGCTCCGCCGAGTTCACCTCCTCCGACCTGGCGCCGCTCGTCGGCTCGGTGGGCATGGCCCCGCTCTCCACCGAACTGCTGGTGGGCTCCGGGGACGTGGGATCGACCGGCATGACGCCGCTGTCCACGGAACTCCTGGGCGGCTCCGCCGAGTTCGGGTCGACGGAGATCGGCTCCCTCGGGATGACCCCGCTCTCGACGGAGCTCGATCTTCTCGGCGGTTCCGCCGAGTTCACCTCGTCCGATCTCGCGCCCCTCACCGGGTCCGAGGGCATGGGGTCGCTGGGTATGGCGCCGCTGTCCACCGAGCTCAACTTCCTCGGTGGGTCCGCGGAGCTCCCACCGTTGTCCGCCAACTTCCCGGACGGTTCGACGGCCGGCATCGGCGGCTCCGCAGAGCTCGTCGGCGAAGGGATCGCCGGCTCGCTGACCAACGGGTCGGCCAATCAGCTCGCCGGCTCGGTGGAGAGCAACTCCGCCGACCCGATCATCGGGTCGATCGCCGAGGGCGGCATCCTGCCCGCGCTGTCCGGCTCCATCGAGGAGGTCTCCGGGTCCCTCTCGGGCAACAGCGGCTCCACGGGCCAGAGCTCGGACCTCATCACCGGCTCGACCGGCGGCAGCGCCGATGTCCTGACCGGGTCCTTCGGAGAGCTCACCGCGGTCAACGGGTCGCTCACCGCGCTCACCGGTTCGCTGGAGAACGGTTCCCTGCAGGGCGTCGGATCGACGAACCTCGGATCGGCGATCGGCGAGGCCGGTTCCCTGGAGGCCGCCGCCAGCCTGGGTGGCGAGGGCGGT
>NZ_JAALDW010000445.1:0-5875 GCF_014145055.1 Dietzia sp. DQ11-38-2 | reverse complement strand
CTCCTGCCGTTCCTCTCGCTGGGTGGCACGCTCGTACTCGCCGGCGCGGCGATCAACGGTGGCGTGGCGCTTCCCGCCCTGCCGCCGCTGCCGGGCCTGCCGCCGCTGCCCACGATCTGCGACCTCCCGCAGGAGCAGGTCGACCAGCTCGCGGGCGCCGGATCGGTCGACGCCCAGAACTGCCCGGATCCCGAGAACTGAGCACCTGACCCCGGGCGTTGATCCGGGCACGGAGCCCTGAACCGGGGCATGGAGAAGGAGCCCCGCACCATCACGGTGCGGGGCTCCTTCTCCGTTCCCGCGTCGGATGACCCCGACCCGGACCGGGCCGCTCGGCTCAGCGAGCGCCGTACACCGGCACCGGCGACGGGGACGCGGCGAGCAGTCGCGGCACCACGGATCCGAGCTCTGCCGGGTCCCACTTCGCGCCCTTGTCCTCGGTCGCGGCGCGCTGCCACCCGTCGCACACGGTGACCTTCCCGCCCTCGACCTCGAACACACGCCCGGTGACCTCATCCGACTCCGCCGACCCGAGCCACACGACCAACGGCGAGATGTTCGCGGGGTCCATCGCGTCGAAGGACCCGTCCTCGGGCGCCGCCATCTGTGACGCCATGCCCTCCCCGGCGGAGGTGGTCATGCGGGTACGAGCAGCAGGAGCGATCGCGTTGGCGGTGACGCCGTACCCCTTCATCTCCGCGGCGGTCTGGATGGTCAGCAGCGCGATTCCGGCTTTCGCGGTGGCGTAGTTCCCCTGTCCGACCGAACCGAAGAGCCCGGCCCCCGAGGAGGTGTTGATGACCCTGGCCCGGCGGGGGCGGCCGGCCTTCGATTCGGCGCGCCAGTACTCGGCGGCGTGCCGCAGCGGCGCGAAGTGACCCTTGAGGTGGACGTTGATCACGGTGTCCCAGTCCTGCTCCCCCATACCGACGAGCATCTTGTCCCGGAGGAAACCGGCGTTGTTGACCAGCACGTCGAGCCCCCCGAAGTGGTCGATCGCCTGGTGGACCAGTTCCCGTGCCCCGTCCCAGGAGGAGATGTCGTTCCCGTTGACCACGGCCTCACCGCCGGCGGCCCGGATCTCCTCCACGACCTGCTCGGCCGGGGATTCCCCCACGTCCGATCCGTCGAGGCCGGCGCCGAGGTCGTTGACCACGACCTTCGCGCCCTCTGCCGCGAAGGCCAGGGCGTGCTCCCGGCCGATTCCGCGGCCGGCGCCGGTGACGATGACGACGCGTCCGTCGCAGATTCCCATGGTTCTCCTCGATGTGTTGTTCGGCCTCGACGTGGTGTTCGCCGACGTGATGGCCGGGACTGTCAGGACGTGGTGTTGGCGTTGGACGCCGAGAGGAACGCCGGCTTCTCGCCGCCCCCGTGGACCAGGAGCTCGGCTCCGGTGATGTAGGCCGCCAGCGGCGAGGCCAGGAAGGCGGCCGCCTGCCCCACATCCCGCGGGTCGGCCATGCGACCCATGGGAATGGTGGCGTCGACCGCGGCGACGCCGTCGGAGTCCCCGTAGTGCATTTCGGCGAGTTCGGTCTTGACCGGTCCCACGACGACCGAGTTGATCCGCACCGCGGGCGCCCACTCGACGGCCAGGGACTGCGTCAGCGAGTCGATGCCCGCCTTGGCCGCGCCGTAGGACGCCGTTCCGGGTGAGGGCCGGTGTCCGGAGACCGACGAGATGTTGACGATCGCTCCTCCGGCCGGCTGCATCACCCGGTTCGCCTCCTGGGCCACCGTGAGCGCGGACAACAGGTTCAGCGCGACGATCTTGGCGTGGAAGTTGGCGCTGGCATCGGCCGCCAGGGCGAACGGGGCACCGCCGGCGTTGTTGATCACGACGTCCAACCGACCGTGCCGATCCACGATCCGCTCCACCATCGCGCGAACCGCCTCGGGGTCCCGGAGATCGACCGAGTGGAACTCGAGATCGCCGACGTCGGACCCCTCGTCCGCGGGGCGCCGCGCGCAGGTGACGACGACGGCACCGGCTTCTCGGAAGACTCTGCTGATCCCCGCGCCGACGCCACGGACGCCGCCCGTGACGAGGACGACCCTGCCCGCCAGACCCAGATCGATGTGCGACATGCGTGCTAGCCTACCAAGCAAGCGTTTGGTCAGTCACCCGCCCGCTGAACCACAGCGGCGGCGTGCGAAGGGAGCACCATGGGCATCACCGTCGACAGGGGAGCAGACGGCATCGCGACCGTCACCGTCGACTTCCCCCCCGTCAACGCCATACCCTCGGCGGGGTGGTTCGAGCTCGGCGAGCAGATCCTCGCCGCCGGTCGCGACCCGGGGGTCCACGTGGTGATCCTCCGGGCCGAGGGCCGTGGGTTCAACGCCGGCGTGGACATCAAGGAAATGCAAAACTTCGAGGGCTTCGACCACCTGCTCGCCGCCAACCGCGGGTGCTACGTGGCCTTCAACGCGGTGTACGAGTGCGCGGTCCCCGTGATCGCCGCGGTGAACGGCTTCTGTGTCGGCGGCGGGATCGGGCTCGTGGGGAACGCGGACTGCATCGTCGCCTCCGACGACGCGGTCTTCGGCCTCCCCGAGGTGGACCGGGGAGCGCTCGGGGCCGCCACCCACCTGGCCCGAATGGTCCCCCCGCACATGATGCGCACCCTGTACTTCACCTCCCGCACCGTCACCGCGCAGCAACTGCACCAGTGGGGCACGGTCTACGAAGTGGTCCCCCGCGACCGGCTCGACGCGGCCGCCCGGGACCTCGCCGAGACGATCGCCGCGAAGGACACCCGTGTGATACGGGCGGCCAAAGAGGCCATCAACCACATCGATCCCGTCGACGTGAAGTCCTCCTATCGGATGGAGCAGGGCTTCACCTTCGAACTCAACCTCGCCGGCGTGGCCGACGAGCACCGCGACGAGTTCGTCAAGAGCGGGACGAACCTGGATAAACGAGCCGATCGAGCCGAGAGGACGGGCGAGAACAAGTGACGACGACCCCCACCCCGCGCGACAAACGCACCAGTATCGACGAGGCCGTCTCGCGCCTGCGCAGCGGAATGACCATCGGTATCGGCGGATGGGGCTCGCGGCGCAAGCCCATGGCGCTCGTCCGGGCGATCCTCCGCCGGGAGGACCTCACCGACCTCACCGTGGTCTCCTTCGGCGGCCCCGACCTGGGGTTGCTCTGCTCAGCCGGGAAGGTCTCCAAGGCCTACTACGGCTTCGTGTCACTCGACTCCGCCCCGTTCTACGACCCGTGGTTCGCCCGCCGCCGCACCGAGGGCTCGATCGTCGCCCGCGAGATGGACGAGGGCATGGTCCGGGCCGGCCTCACCGCCGCCGCGCACCGCCTGCCGTTCCTACCCACCCGCGCCGGTCTCGGCTCGGACGTGTTCCGCTTCTGGGGGGACGAACTCAAGACCGTCGACTCGCCGTATCCGGCGGACGGACGGACCGAGACCCTCGTGGCGATGCCGGCCCTTCGGATGGACGCCGCGCTGATCCACCTGGACAAGGCCGACAGGCACGGCAACGCCGCCTTCACGGGCGTCGACGGGTACTTCGACGACCTCTACGCCATGGCCGCCGACACCGTCCTGCTCGAGGTCGACGAGGTCGTGGATTCCGCCGACGCGCTGATGACCGAGGTCGGTCCCCAACGCATGCTCCTCAGCCGCATGTTCGTGGACACCGTCTCCGAAGCCCCGAACGGCGCGCACTTCACCTTTGCCGGCGGTTACGGCCGCGACGAGGCGTTCCAGAAGCACTACGCCTCCTGTGCCAGGGACGACGCGTCGTGGGCGGACTTCGTCTCCGAGTTCCTGTCCGGGTCCGAGGAGGAGTACCAGAGGGCGGTCTCGGCGTTCGCGGAGAAGGCCGCCGCCGAGAAGGCCGCCGCTGCCGCAGACAAGGGAGCCACGCGATGACCGACACCACCACACGACCCGCCACCGCTCAGTCCATCAGCAGGGCCGAGTACTGCGCCATCGCGTGCGCGGAGATCTTCGCCGGCGCCGGGGAGATCTTCGCCTCGCCCATGACCCCGATGGCCACCATCGGGGCGCGGCTCGCGCGGCTGACCACCGAGCCGGACCTGCTCATCACCGACGGTGAGTACCGCTTCCTCGGCCAGACCCCGCCGCTGGGAAAGGTCATCGACTTCGAGGGATACATCCCCTTCCCCCGGGTGTTCGACGTCCTGCAGGCCGGCACCCGCCACGTGGTGATGGGCGCCAACCAGATCGACCGCTTCGGCAACCAGAACCTCTCCGCCTTCGGCGACGACGTCCAGAAGCCCTCGCGACAGATGTTCGGCCTGCGGGGTGCGCCCGGCAACTCGCTCAACCACGCGACCAGCTACTGGGTGGGCAAGCACTCCACCCGCGTCTTCACCGGGAAGGTCGACATCGTCTGCGGAGTGGGCTACGACCGGTACACCCCGGGGGACCCCGCCTTCCGGTACCACCACCTGCACCGAGTGGTGACAAACCTCGGCGTGTTCGACTTCGGCGGGACCGACCACGGGATGCGCGCGCTGAGCCTGCACCCGGGCGTCACCGCCGAGGAGGTCGCGGAGAACACCGGCTTCGAGATCGAGGGCCTGTCCGAGGCCGGCGTCACCCGCGATCCCTCGGCGGAGGAGCTGCGCCTCATCCGTGACGTGCTGGACCCCCGCGGGTTCCGCGACCGCGAGGTGCCGACCGCATGAGCGCGCCGACCATCGCCACGGCCTTCACCGAGCTGGTCGGGGTGGAGTACCCGATCGTCCAGACGGGCATGGGCTGGGTCTCCGGACCCGAGCTGACCGCGGCCACCGCCAACGCCGGAGGGCTGGGGATCATCGCTTCGGCCACGATGACGTATCCGGAGCTCGAGAACGCGATCCTTCGCACCAGGGAGCTGACCACCCGCCCCTTCGGGGTCAACCTCCGCGCCGATGCCGAGGACGCCGCCGAGCGATGCGAGCTGATGATCAGTCACGGCGTGAAGGTGGCGTCGTTCGCCCTCGCGCCCAAGCCCGAGTTGATCGCGCGCCTCAAGGACAACGGCCTCGTCGTCATCCCCTCCATCGGCGCGGCGAAGCACGCCGTCAAGGTGGCCTCCTGGGGTGCGGACGCCGTGATCGTCCAGGGCGGAGAGGGCGGGGGGCACACCGGCCCCGTCGCCACGACGCTGTTGTTGCCCAGCGTCATCGACGCCCTCGGCGGTGCCGGCAACACCTCCATCCCGGTCATCGCCGGCGGAGGCTTCTTCGACGGCCGCGGCCTGGTGGCCGCGCTCGCCTACGGCGCCGCGGGCGTCGCCATGGGCACACGCTTCCTGCTCACCAGCGACTCCCGCGTCCCGGACGCGGTCAAGAGGCAATACCTGGACAAGGGACTCCAGGACACCGTCGTGTCCACCCGCGTCGACGGGATGCCGCACCGCGTCCTGCGCACCGGCCTGGTCAACGCCCTCGAGTCGGGCAGCCCCGTCAAGGGGATGCTCGCCGCGGTGCAGAACGCCAACAAGTTCAAGTCCATGACCGGTATGAAGTGGCAGACGCTCGCCCGGGACGGCCTCAACATGAAGAAGGCCTCCGACCGCACCTGGCAGCAGATCGTCATGGCCGCCAACACCCCGATGCTGCTCAAGGCCGGCCTGGTAGAGGGCAACACAGAGGCCGGCGTGCTGGCCTCCGGACAGGTCGTGGGCATGATCGAGGACCTGCCCAGCTGCGACGAGCTGATCCAGCGGATCATGACGCAGGCGCACGAGCGGCTGGAGGCACTGCGGGGCCACAGCTCGTAGTCCGGGTGTCGTCACCCCCGGGCGCATGGTCTTTCGATGATCGCCCCGGCGGACCACGCCTCGTTCACGCACGGCCTGATCCCCGCACCCGCCGACCACCGTGGTCGGC
>NZ_JAALDW010000444.1:0-1893 GCF_014145055.1 Dietzia sp. DQ11-38-2 | reverse complement strand
CCGCAGCACCCGGGCCCCCGCAGCACCCCGGGCCCCGCAGCACCCGGGCCCCGCAGCACACGGGCCCCGCAGCACCTCGGGACCCCGCAGCACCCGGTGAATGGTCGTGTCCGTTGTGATCAGATGGCGCCTCCGTCACAGTGGGCACGACCAACCTGTGAGGCGATGTGGTGGCGGCCGCGCTCGAGGGCCGCGCGGGCCTGGCGGAGCACCGCCCGAGGATTCCTGAGCATCGACCCGGTGACGCGGACCACCTGCCAGCCGAGTTCGGCGAGTTCGGCGTTGACCCGGGCGTCGTACTCCCATTGGTCCTTCCCTCGATGGACCTCGCCGTCATAGAAGACCGCGACCATCTCGGCCTCGTACGCGAGATCCGCGGTAGCGATTCTCGCTCCGTACTCGTTGCGGATCGCGACCTGTGGAGTCGGGTCGGGGAGGTCCGACCGGACGAGGAGTAGCCGAAGTCTGGTCTCCGGTGGCGAGTCCGCCCGCGGGTCGCACCAGTGCAGCAGGCCGCGCACCCTGCGCAGACCATGCAGTCCTCGCACGCTCTCCGCGAGTGCACTGACCTCGCTGACCGAAATGCGGGACCGATTGCACACGGCATCGATCTTCGCGATGGCGGCGTCGTCGTCGAACTCCCACCTCGCGACGTCGACCGCCGTCCGCGCCGCGGAGGTCACCCGGAGACCACCGATCGTCACCACGTGCCCGGCCGGCAGGGCACGCCGGAGTCGGCGCAACCGCACTCCGCGCGGAGCGGGCGCCGTACCGACCGCGTAGACGTCGACGCCTCTCCCGACCGCCGCCGGCGCGTACCAGCGCTCACGGTGGAACAGTCCCGCCGCGAGACCGCCGATCACAGCTCCGGCGGGCGCCCACAATGCTGCGCCGCGAACCAGGCGATCAGGGGTGACGGGCTCCCCGGCGGCCAGGTACACGTCGGGGAACAACCGGCGATGTCCTGACCTCAGCTGATGGCCGGTCAGGCGGCCGGCCTGCACCGCGGCACTTCCGACGAACGGCTCAGCAGGATCGGCTAGAGGCACCACAGCATCATCACGCGCCGCGTCCGATCACACCCGCCGGGAGCGTCGCCTGTGGAGGAGCAAAACGACCATCCACAACCACCCGCGCACGCCGGTGACAGTCGCAGGTGGTCCTCCCGCGTTCTGGTCGTGCCTAGCGCGGCGAGACGCGCGATTCACCGCAGCAGAGACGACCAAGACCGATGGACGCCTGAGTGCGTCGTCCCCCTGGCGCGTCGGCCTGCGGGTCAGCGCTCTGGTCGCCGGCCTGCGGGTCAGCCCTCTATCTGCTCGCCGATCTCCATCCAGCGTTCCTCGAGCTCCTCCTTCTCCGCTGTCACCTGCTTGAGGTCGCGGTCGAGCGAGGCGAGCTTCTCCGTGTCGAGCGCCTCTCCCGCGGCGGCGGTTAGCGCCTCGTGAAGAGCGGCCTGACGCGTGTCGAGCTTGAGCATCTGCCGCTCAATCCTGGACATCTCCTTGCGCAGCGCCCGCTCCTCGCCCGAGCTGAGACCGGCCCCGGCGGGCGCAGCGGACGCCGAGCCAGGCCCCGCACCCGAGCCCGCACCCGAGCCCGCATCCGAGCCCGCACCCGCACCGGACCCGGAGGCCGGCTGACGCAGGACCTTGCCCGAGTCGCCCGCGGCCCCGGCGCGGGCGCGGCGCTCGAGGTACTCGTCGATCCCCCGCGGGAGGTTGGTGAGCCCGCCGTCGCCGAACAGGGCCCACACCGAGTCGCAGATGCGCTCGACGAGGTAGCGGTCGTGGGAGATCACGACCATCGTGCCGGGCCAGCCGTCGAGCAGGTCCTCGAGCTGGCGGAGCGTGTCGATGTCGAGGTCGTTGGTGGGCTCGTCGAGCAGCAGCA
>NZ_JAALDW010000443.1:0-2047 GCF_014145055.1 Dietzia sp. DQ11-38-2 | reverse complement strand
GCGCGGGCGCGCGTGCGTCAGGCGCGGGCGCGCGTGGGTACCACCATGCCGAGCACCCAGTTGACCAGGCCGATCACGATCGCCCCGAAGAACGCCGCCCAGAATCCGCTCACCTGGTATTCGGCGCCGAACAGCTGGAACGTCGTGGTGACCCAGCTGGTGAGCATCAGCATCAGCGCGTTGATCACCAGCAGGAACAGCCCCAACGTGAGGATGGTCAGCGGCAGCGACAGCAGCTGCACGACGGGCTTGACCACCGCGTTGATCAGGGTGAACACCACGGCCACGATGAGCAGCGCCGCGATGGTCGGCACGCTCACCTCGTTGTCGACGGCGCCGGCGTCGATCCCGGCGTCCCCCGCAGTCTCGTACAGGGAGATCCCCGGCACGATCAGTGTCGCCACCCACAGGGCGACGGCGTTGACTATCAGTCCCAGTACCAGTGCCATGCGCGGTCAGCTCCCCACGTAGGAATCGGCCACATCGAGTGCGCGGTCGAACACGTCGAGCCCCGCGTTCGCCTCGTCGGCCGTGATGATGCAGGGCGGCACGATGTGGAATCGGTTGTAGTTCATGAACAACAGCACGCCGTCAGACTTCGCGGCGGCGAAGGTCCTTGCCATGGCCTCCGATGTCCCACCGTAGGGGGCCAGGGGCTCACGTGTCTCGCGGTCGGCCACCATCTCCACGGCCCAGAACACGCCCAGGCCGCGGACCTCGCCGATCGACGGGTGCTTCCGTGCGAGCTCGCGCAGGCGCGGGCCGATCACGTCCTCGCCGATCATGCGGGCGTTCTCGACGATCTTCTCGTCCCGCATCAGGTTGATCGTGGCCACCACGGAGGCACAGGCCAGCGGGTGCCCGGCGTAGGTGAGGCCGCCGGTGTACGGGGTCGTCTCGAAGGAGGCGGCGATCCGGTCGTGCAGGATCACCCCGCCCAGGGGGACGTAGCCGGAGTTGGAGCCCTTGGCGAAGGTGATGAGATCGGGCGCCCAGTCGTCGTCACCGGACCGGAAGTTGTCCAGGGCCAGCCAGGCGCCGGTGCGGCCGAAGCCGGACATGACCTCGTCGCAGATCATCACGATCCCGTACTTGTCGCAGATCTCGCGGACGCCGCGCAGGTAGTCGGCCGGCGGCACCATGATGCCGACCGTGCCGGGCACCGACTCGATGATCAGGGCGGCGAAGTGGTCCGGGCCCTCGAGGCCGATGAGCGAGTCGAGGTGCTCGAGCGCGCGATCGCATTCCTGCTTGGAGTTCTCCGCGTAGAACTGCGACCGGTACAGGTAGGGCGCGTGGAAGTGCACGGCGCCGGTGTTGCCGTGGTCGTTGGCCCAGCGGCGGGTGTCGCCGGTGAGGTTCATCGAGGTGGTGGTGGCACCGTGGTAGCTGCGGAACGCGGAGAGGGTCTTGTGCCTCCCGGTGTGGCGGCGGGCCATGCGGACGGCGTGCTCGACGGCCTCGGTGCCGGCGTTGGTGAAGAACACGCGGTTCATCCCGGCGGGCGCGACCTCGGCGACCAGACGGGCGGCCTCGGCGCGGGCGGCGTTGGCGTGCGCGGGGTTGATGGTGCACAGTTCGGCGGCCTGGTCCTGGATCGCTTTGATCACCACGGGGTGCTGGTGGCCGATATTGGTGTTGACCAGCTGGGAGGTGAAGTCGAGCAGGCGGTTGCCGTCGCCGTCGATCAGGTGGCAGCCCTCGGCGGCGGTGACGACCATCGGGTCGCTGGCGCCCCAGGCGGACCACGGGGTCAGGACGTGGGCCCGCTCCTTCTCGTAGACCTCGCGGGCGGCGGCGTTCTGGGGTGCGGGCACGGGACGGTACTCCTGTTGTCGACGACGTGGGCCGCAGACCATCATGTCAGTTCGGTGGCGCCGGTCCGGACCGCCGCCCCACGATGCGGAACGCGGGGTCTGGACACGGGTACCGCGTGCGTCGGCGGGCGCGTGAGGAGGCGCCCGTCAGAAGAGCGCCTCCTGCGCGCTGTCCACCGCCTGGGCACCCGCGACGGGCCGCCCGGGCGCCACGTCGGCGAGCATCTCGG
>NZ_JAALDW010000442.1:1205-9207 GCF_014145055.1 Dietzia sp. DQ11-38-2 | reverse complement strand
CCGACCAGCACCGCGCGGCGGGTGAACCCCCGGGTCGCAGTGCCTCCCGGGTCTGTGGCGCTGCCCGGTTCTGTGGCGCCGCCCGGGTTCGCGTCGCCGCCCGGGGGATGGTGGCCGGAGGGCCCGTGCACGTCTCTGTCGTCCATATCAGCCGACCACGACCTCCGTGAGCGTCGCCAGTGGCCGGCGCAGGGCGTTGACGGCATCCGAGAGCTGCTTGCGCTCGGCGGCGTCGAGGTCGGTGAACGGCACGAACCCGTCGTCTCCGCCGCGGTAGCCGTCGAGGGTGGAGGCGAGGGAGTCGACACGCGAGTCGATCTCGGCGACCAACTCGGGGTCCTTCTGTTCGGCGAGGTCGCGGACCGTTCCAAAGGCCACCGACGCCCCTTCGAGGTTGGCCTGGATGTCATAGAGGTCCGTGTGCGAGAAGATCTCCTCCTCGCCCGTGATCTTGGTGGTCGCCACCTCCTCGAGCAGCGCGATGGCGCCGTTGGAGATCTCGTCGAGACTGATCGTGAAGTCCTCGGCGTACACCAGGTCGTACAGCTTCCGGGTCTCGCGGTTCAGGGCATCGGCCATCTCCCGACCCTCCTCCGGGGAGAGCGCGCGCTGCCCGGCGGGCAACCACAGGTCCTTCTCGAGCACGTGCCAGCCGGTCCACTCGCCGCCCAGCTCCTGCGAGTCGGCCTCACGGAGGTCGATCGCCGGGTCGATGTCGCCGAAGGCCTCGGCGGTGGGCTCGATTCGTTCGTAGTGCATGCGCGCCCGGGGGTACAGGTAGCGGGCCAGGTCGCGATCGCCCTCGGTGTACGCGGTGGTGAACTCCTCGGTGCGCGTGAGAAGAGCTCCGACCTGATCCCGGACGTAGGCGGTGTAGGCCACCACCGCCTCGTCACGCAGGGCCTGCTCGTCCTCGGAGACCTCGATCTCCTCGCCGGAGTCCGTCACGGTGAACTCCGCGACGCCCGTGACCTCGCCGACCATGTTGGGCTTGCAGGCGGTGTAGTAGGTACCGGGCTCGAGCACGACGGTGAAGTCGGTGGTCGTTCCGGGGCCGAGATTCTCCCGCTCCCCCACGATCCGGAGCTTGTCGTCGGCCAGGATCTCGAACTCGTTGGGTTCGGTTCCCGCGTTGACCAGCGTGAAGCGGGCCGTCCCCGACGGGACCTCCGCGGCCGAGACCTCGCACTGCGCGCCGTTGATCGTCACCTCCAGGGGCTCCGCGCCGCCCGGCCCGGAGGACGCGGTGTTGGCGGTGCACCCGGCGAGGACCGCCATGGCGGCGCCGAGGCCCAACGGGAGCGCGAGGACGGGTGTGCGGAAGACGGTGCGGTTCACGGTGTGATGGCTTTCTTGTCGGCGGGAACGGTGTGGTCTGCGTCAGCCTCTGTGGAGGTGACAGTGCCTGATGACGTGACGGAGCCTGTGACGTCGTCCGCAGCCCGGCGTGGCCGACGCCGTGAGGCGCGGAGGAACAGGGGCAGGACGACGACGAGGTAGGCCGCCCACCCGAGGACCTGGAGCCAGGTGGGCATGAGGTTGACGTTCACGATCGCCACCGCGAGCGTGTACGCGACGAGCCCGATTCCGGAGGTGGGCACCAGGTGGGAGAGGTCGTAGGCCCAGGTGCCCCACCCGGGCAGAACGGAGGCCTCCTGCAGGTCGCCGAGGCCGTAGGAGACGATGCCCGCGGCCACGATGATGAGGAAGACCCCGCTCCAGCGGAAGAACGCACCGATGTCGATCCGCACGGCCCCCGCGTAGACGCCCGCCCCGAGCACAGCGGCGGCGACGAGGCCGCAGAGCACTGCGACGGCGGGGACCACCGCGGAGGTCGCCATGGTGGAGCGGGTCGTGGCCCAGACGAACATCGCGGTCTCGAGTGACTCCCGGCCGACCGCGATCAGTGCGATCCACACGATGCCGCGGCCGCTCCCGTCCACCGCGCCGGCCATCGAGGACTCCAGTCCGGCCTTCTGATCGGCGGCGTGCCTGCCCATCCAGAGGACCATCCAGGTGATCAGCGCCACGGCGAGGAGACTGAGGGTGCCGCCCAGCACCTCCTGGGCGGCGAAGGTCATGGTGTACGGGCCCCAGGTCATGAACGCGCCCGCGGTCAAGGGGATCAGGGCCGCTACTGCGACGCCGGCCCAGAGCCGCGGGAGGAGATCCCGGCGGCCCACCTTGACGAGGTAGGCGACGAGGACGCCCACGATGAGGGCGGCCTCGAGTCCTTCACGGAGGGCGATGAGGAAGTTGGCGAGGAACACGGCTGACCTGGGTTCTGATCGGGGTCCCCGGGTCGCACGGCGCGGTCCGGCGGCGAGATCGAGACGGCACCTTAGGAGTGCCTTACCTACTCTTCCCGCGAAAGAAGTTCTACTCCTCGATCAGGCGACGCGCAATGAGGCCCGGGACACATCGGTCGCGCGTCCTGCGTGCCACGATCGCGCCGTGGGGCCTGTGGGTGCCCGCCGTCCGGGTGTGCGTCTCGAGCACCTCGAATCCGACCGCGACCAGCTCCCGGCAGAGTTCGGCCACCGGCCATCGGTAGGCGGCCGTGACCGCGTGGTCGAATTGGCCTCCCACTCCTTCGAAGAAGCCCACCGCCACGCTGCCACCGGGCCGGAGCGCCCGCGCGAATTCCGCCAACGACACCCGGATGTGACGCGGATGGTGGTGGATGAGCGAGTACCAGGAGAGCACCCCGCCGAGGGAGCCCGTCGGGACGTCGAGCGCGTCCGACCGACCGACCTCGAAGGGCAGATGCGGGTGGCGGAGGCGAGCCAGGTCGACGAACCGCCGAACCGGGTCGATGCCGCTGACCTCCACCCCGTTCCCGGCCAGGAAGCCCGACCAGTGCCCGGGACCACATCCCACATCGAGCACTGGTCCCGTCAGGGTGGCGGCCCACGAGCCCACCAGCGCCCGGTCGGAGGGATGAGTCGCCTCCATGGACCCGAAGAGGTCCGCGTACTCCAGCGCCCGTGCCGAGTACGCCTCTCGGATCGCCTCGTGCTGTTGGTCAGCCATGTCCTCCACGGGGTCGAGGATGGTCGGCCGGGTCGCCGCCCGCAACGGGGTCGCGCGATGCGATCGAGCAGGCTACTCTTGGTAACCTACGGATGGTAACCACTCTGTCGAGGAGCTGTCATGACCGATGCACGAGCGACCGCGCGCCGTCGGATGTCCAGAGAGGAGCGCCGCGCCCAGCTCCTCGCGGAGGCTCGAGCGCTCATTCGCGAGGCGGGGACCGACACCCTCACCCTCGGACGGGTGGCGCAGCGCGCAGGTGTCACCAAACCGGTGGTCTACGACCACTTCGGCGACAGGAGCGGTCTGCTCGCCGAGCTGTACCGGGAGTTCGAGGCCCGCCAGCACGAGGTACTCGACGCCGCGCTCGAGAGCGCAGGGACCGAGCTCGATGACGTGGCGGAGGTCGTGGCAGCGGCGTACATCGACTGCTGCGTGGCCGAGGGCCGGGAGTTGGCCGACGTCGTCTCCGCACTCGCCGGGTCGCCGACGTTGGACGAGGTCCGCCAGGAGGCCGAGGAGCAGTTCCTCGCCAAGTACCGCCGGGCGCTGACCCCGTTCGCCGGAGAGATAGAGGCCGCGGATCTGGTCGCGATCCTCGGCGCCGGCGATTCCCTCGCCCGGGCCGCGACCACCGGCTCGATCACCACGACCCACGCCCACGAGGTGCTCGCCAGAGTCATCGTGTCCGTCACGTCCCGAGACTGAATCGAAAGGCAGCTCATGACCATCACGCACCCGCCCGAACCCCGCACGGCCCTCTGGGTGTACGCCCACCCTCGACCGGGCTCTCTCAACGAGCACCTCTTCCGGACCGGCACCGAGTCGCTGTCCGCGCGGTACACCGTGGAGACCTCGGACCTGTACGAGCAGGGCTTCGACCCCGTGTTGTCCGATCGCGACCTCGGCGAGCCGGAGGGCCGATCGAGATCGATCGTCGAGCTGTCCGCTGACGCCTACGCCGCGGGCCGCCTTCCCGACGACGTCCGGGCCGAGCAGGCCAAGATCGCGGCGGCCGAGCTCGTCGTCTTCCAGTTCCCGCTGTGGTGGTACGGGCCGCCGGCCATCCTGAAGGGATGGTTCGACCGGGTGATGACGACCGGTTTCGCCCACGGCGACCTCGACCCCGAGCTCGGCGTACCCCGTCGCTACGGAGACGGCGGGCTGGCCGGTCGCAAGGCCCTCATCGTGGTGACCGCCGGGGAGGACGAGCGCTCGATAGGGCGTCGTGGCGTGAGCGGCGATATCGAGTCCCTGCTCTTCCCCGTGACCCACGGGGTCCTCTGGTACACCGGGATCGAGGTACTGGACCTGCACGTCGTCTACGACGCCGACGGGCTGTCCGGTGCGGACGTGGAGGCGCAGGCCCATCGGCTGCGCACCCGGCTGGACGGTATCGACACCGAGCCCGTCGCGGCTTTCCGTCGCCTCCGGGACGGGGATTACCGCGGTACCCGCGCCCTACGGGAGGACCTTCTGCCCGGCCGCACCGACCTCGGCATCCACCTCGCGCACAGCGGCGCGAGTAGGCTGAGCCGTGACACGGGGTGCCCGCCACGGGCTGAGATCACACCCGAGCGAACCTGATCGAGTTCATACTCGCGTAGGGATGTCGTCGATGCGTCCACCGGCCGCTCGGACTCGTGAGGTGGTCCCCCTCCACGACCAGCGCCGGGAGAACGATGACCACGCCACACCACGCCCCTCACGATGCGCCACGGCACCCACGGAGGATCCGCTTCAACGCCTTCGCCATCAACGGGGTGGGCCACCAGCTCCCGGGGCTCTGGCGGCATCCCGCGGACCGCTCCCGGGACTATCGCGACCTCACGCACTGGACCCGTCTGGCCCGGCTCCTGGAGGAGGGGCTGTTCGACGGCATCTTCCTCGCGGACGCACTCGGGCCCTACGACGTCTACGGCGGTAGCGCCGATGCGGCCCTGCGGACTGCGGCCAAGATCCCGATGAACGACCCGATGATGCTGGTGAGCGCGATGGCGGCCGTCACGGAGCATCTCGGCTTCGGCATCACCGCGAGCACGTCGGCCGAGCACCCGTACACCTTCGCCCGGCGGATGTCGACGCTCGATCACCTCACCCGGGGCCGGGTGGGGTGGAACGTGGTCACGGGGTATCTCACCAGCGCGGCGCGGAATCTGGGCCAGGACGACCAGCTCTCCCACGATGAGCGCTACGACCGGGCGGACGAGTACCTGGAGGTCCTCTACAAATTGTGGGAGGGATCCTGGGAGGACGACGCGGTGGTGCTCGACGCGGAGCGGGACACCTTCGTCGACCCGGCGAAGGTGCACCCGATCGACCACCACGGGACGTACTTCACGGTTCCGGGGATTCATCTGTCGGAGCCCTCTGCACAGCGGACCCCGGTCATCTATCAGGCCGGCGCCTCCGAGCGGGGAGTCCGCTTCGCCACCGAGAACGCGGAGGCGATCTTCGTCGCGTCCCCGACTCTCGCGCAGACCCGTGAGCAGGTCGGTCGGATCCGCGACGGACTGGAGGCGGCGGGGCGAGGGCGGGACGCCGCACGCGTCTATGCGCTGCTCACGATCGTCGTCGACCAGACCGACGCGGCGGCCGCCGCGAAGTATCGCGACGTCTTCTCCTACGCCTCCGAGACGGGGAATCTGGTCCTCAACTCGGGCTGGTCGGGAATCGACCTCTCCCGGGAACATCTAGACGCACCGCTGGACCCGGTCGCCACCGATGCCATCCAGACCACGGTGTCGAGCCTCTCGGGCGCCGCTGACCCGGGCGGCCGGTGGACGTTGCGGGACAGCGCCCGGTTCAACGCGACGGGCGGCCCCGTGGTGGTGGGGTCGGGGGACACCGTGGCCGACGCCCTGGAGCACGTCATGGCGGAGACGGATGTCGACGGCTTCAACCTGGCCTATGCGCTCAACCCCGGGACCTGGGAGGACGTCGTCGAGTTCCTCATCCCTGTGCTCCAGCACCGCGGACTGTATCCGCGAGTGGCGGAACCCGGCACCCTCCGCGCCCGGATGTTCGGCGACGGCGACCGGCTGCCGGAATCACACCGCGGGGCGGCCTTTCGTCGAGGGTGAGGTGCGAGAAGCACGCGCCCGGTGAGGACCCGAGCTGGCAGACTGGCCCGCGTGGGCGGCGGGCGAGGTGAGGGTGGATCGATCCGCTCAGCCACCGTCTCGAGGTTCGATGACCTCGCCCGTCCTGACCGTGGAGGAGGTCGGTGAGGCCGCGGCCCGACCGATCCGACCCGACGAGAACGCCTGACGCGGATGGCGGACCGGGTCGACTGGGCGATGTGAACCGTTGCTTCCAGTCGTGCGACTGCTCCCAGACGTGCGACACCCGATATCGCGTGGATCAGGCTGCCGCGGGCACGATCGCCGCCGCGGCTCACCTCGGCACGTGCTGGTTCACTCGGGCGAGCACCGTGGCGACACCCGCCAGGAACTCTCTACTGCGTCGCGCGGCCTGCTGTTCCACGAGCTCATCGGCGAGCACCTTCGGCACGCAGGACGGGTCGACGGCGAGGTACTCGAGCGCCACCGCCGCGGCGACGGCCTGCCCTTCGTAGAAGGCCAGGTCGGGGAGGACCACCTCGAGGGCACGCGACAGCTCGCCGGCAGCGCGCTCGTCGAACATCGTGGTCACGGACGCCCGATACTGCTCGAAACGGTCCTGTGCCTCGTCGAGGTCCCGCCGCAGCTCAGAGGCGTCAGACATCGATGCGAGGGTCCGTGCCGGCGGCATCCACGAGCCTGCCGGTCGCGTCGTCAACGACCATCTCCGGGTTCACGATGCCACTCTAGGCCTCCGGGGGTGACAGTGCTCGGGCGTCGGCTACCTCTCCGATAGCGGAGTAGCGAAGTGCTGGACATAGAGATGAGCCTCCGGGAGCCCCTGGTACGGCGCCGTCCGCACGCAGACGCCCACCCTGGTGAAGTCCGGGTTGACGATGTTCTCCCTGTGACCGGGACTCTGCATCCAGCTGTCGACCGGATCGGGCCCGCCCGGAGTCGAGTAGAACAAGTTCTCTGCAGCCGTAGAGTAGTCGACGCCGGCCTCACGGATGAACACGAACGGATCGCCACTGCCATCGGGCGCGTGGTGCCCCCAGTAGTCCCTCGCGATCATGTCGTCCGCTTTCGCGCAGGCACTGTCTCGGAGCTTCTCGCTGGCGTCCAGTGTCGGAATGCCGTTCTCGCCCCGCTTCACGTTCGTCCGCTCTTCCACCGGCGACGGATCTGCCGGGGGTTCGACCTCGGCCCGACTCCACGGGTCACCCGATGGGAGCTCCACTGTCACCGCGTCGCCCCACTCCGCACAGCCGACCACCGACATCGAAGCCACCAGAAGCAGTGACGCGGCCGCGCCCCTCGAGACTGCCCGACTCTTCATCCTGATCACCCGGTCCGAATCTACCGATGGTGGCCGATGCACGACGGGCCGAACGGATCTGCGTTCCACACGCCCCAGGTGGTCAGAGGAGCGACCGCAGAGCGAGTCCGGTCAGGGCCAGGAGAACGACAAGCCAGATCGCGGACCCGGTGAGTTCCCGTCGCGATGCGTCGGGGTCGATCCACGGGAGCTGTCGTGCCCGCAGGAACGCCAACCCCGCCGCCGCAGCGTAGACCGTCGTAGCGGCGACCCAACCCCAGACGGTCACCACGGTCACCGGCAGCAGGGCCCGGGCCGCGACCAGGGTGAACATCACGGCCAGAGCGGCCAACAGCACCCTGCGCCGGTCCCGACTGCGGGCGATGGCGGCGAGGAGTTCGGCCATCGCGCCGAGGTAGAAGAGGACGACGACGATGAGCACCGCGTTCATCGGCCGCCTCCGGACTCGTCGTCGCCCTGGCCCGCCCGCCGCAGGAGCTGCTGACCTGCCGGAGCGAGGTCCCGGGTCGTCGCCCCGGAGAGGAAGATCGCGGTCCCTCGCGCCCGGTCCAGTCCGACCCACGTGGCG
>NZ_JAALDW010000442.1:0-1182 GCF_014145055.1 Dietzia sp. DQ11-38-2 | reverse complement strand
TCCCGCCGGTCTGCCCGTTGTGCCAGGTGATCTCCCGACCGTCCCACTCGGTGGTGAACCATCCGGCGCCGATGCGGTTGTCGTCGTCGTAGTCGGTGACCGGCTGCAGCGCCGCCGCTCCGGGCGCGGTTTCCGCCAGGAGAGCGTCGAGCAGTGTCGCCATCGACGCGGCGTCGGCCCGGATGCCACCGGCCGGCGCGTAGCCGGCGTCGTCCCACGCCTGCTGGGCCCGGCCGGAGGACTCACGCCCCTGGAAGGCGTTGGGAGCCGCACCGCCCTGGCCCGGGGCGGGGACGTGGAAGTTCTCCAGGCCCAGGGGTTCCGCCAACCGCGTCCGGACCAGTTCCGGGTAGTCGTGGCCGCTGACCTCGGCCAGCGCGTGACCCAGGACGGCGAAGCCCAGGTTCGAGTACTCCGGATCCTTGTCCCCCACGGAGGACGAGCGCACGTCCTCCACCACGTCGGCGGGTGAGTCGCGGTAGGGGTTCCGGGCGAACAGCAGCCAGCGGTAGGAGTCCACCAGCCCCCGCAGCGAGAAGGGCAGCCGGGGCAGTCCCGAACCGTGCCGCGCGAGTTCGCCGACGGTGATGGAAGCGCTCGCGGTCTCGCCCATGTCGACGATCTCGCCCAGCGTGGTGTCGGGAGACAGTTCCCCGCGATCCACGGCGTCGGCGAGCAGCATCCCGGTGACCGGTTTGGTGACCGAGCCGATCTCGAAGGTCCCGTCCAGCGGGGCGCCGACGGTGGCGATGCGCGTGCCCTGCGGGGTCACCTCGGCAACGGAGAGGGCGAACACACCGGGAGAGGGGACCTCCTCCAGCACCGCGGCGGCCAGCCGGGCGTCGCCTTCCGTCGGCGTGTCCCCGTCGATCGATCCCACGCCGGGCCGGAGCAGCGTCGCCAGCACGGCACCCACGACCCCGAAGGCCACCACCACGACCACCGCTGCCCGGCCTGGTGCGATTCTCATCGGTCCACCCCCAGCAGGATCGTCAACAGCGGGACGACGCGGGCCGCGGGCACCTCGTAGCGGCCACTTCCGGCCGCGCGCAGCCACCCGTGGGAGGACAGCTGCCGCAGGTGATGGTAGATCTGCCCGCTGGTGCCGAACTCCCCGGTCGCCACGAGGTCCTGCACCGTGTCGGCATCGGACAGGATCCGCTGGACGATCCGCAGCCGCAC